>NZ_JAUXNK010000063.1 GCF_030682845.1 Methanolobus sp.
CACGCTGTCAATAAGTGTAGCAGTGTTCGTTTCCATAGGAATGGCCAAACTGGTGTATGGGATTCCCTTCCTTTACATTATTGTACCAGGCTATCTTCTTGCTATAGTGCTGATGTGGCTTTCGGATAAGGATTTCATAGCAATTGCCTTTGACGCGGGAGGAGTAGCTACAGGCCCCATGGCCGTCACTTTCCTCATGTCCATGGCCGTTGGTGTGGCATCAGCCCAGGAGGGCAGGGATCCCGTAATTGATGGTTTCGGTATGATAGCACTAATAGCGCTGGCACCCATCATCTTTGTAATGCTTTTAGGCGTATATATACGATATATAGGAGGTAAGGATAATGTCTAATGAAAATGATCTGGTCCTGATAGTAACAATAGTAAAAAAAGGGTGGGGTGACAAGGTTGTAAAAGCATCCCGTAAAGCAGGAGCCAGAGGAGGAACAATTATCTTTGGGCGCGGCACAGGTGTCCATGAGAACAAAAGTCTCCTTGGCATGCTGATAGAACCGGAAAAAGAGATCGTGCTCACTTTAACGGAATCTACAAGTGCTGACAGCATAGTTGAATTCATCAGTACGGATGTAGGTCTAGACAAACCCGGATGCGGTCTGGGATTCGTGGTCCCTCTTGAAAGGGTGTTCGGAACTGCCCATATCTTGTGTGATTTGCATCAGCAGTGTGATCTCCATTCTCCTGTGGCAGACGAAGAAGTTAGCGACCGAAGGGATAAAACTTAATTCATTATCAATCAGCTGTAACTGATAGTTTTACTTCCCTATATTAGTAATTCTGAATCTGTACCTTAATTTGATTTTTCATCGCCCCTCTGATGTGGAATAAATTAGAGGGCCATAACAGCAAGTTATTTATCTTTTTGCCATCTCTTTGTTCCTATGGCTGAAGAGCAGTGGTGTAGTATCCATTCAGAGGATGCCTTTATGTTATTCAATAGCCATCCTGAGGGCTTAAGTCAGGAAGAGGCTGAGATCAGGCTTGCGCGGGATGGATATAATGAAGTATCGTCTAAACAGGAACATGGTTCTGTTTATCGTTTCTTCAAGCAGTTCGCAAGTCCTCTGATATATTTGCTGCTCATAGCTGCTGCAATAACATTCTATTTGGAACTGTATGTTGACGCAATCGTTATCCTGCTTGTGGTCCTGGCAAATGCGATAATAGGTTTTATACAGGAAGGAAAGGCCCAGCATGCCCTTGAATCCCTTTCTAAGCTACTGGTGCCTGAAGCAAGAGTCCTGAGGGGTGGCATCAGCAATATGCTGCCAAGCAGGGAGCTCGTTGTAGGCGATGTGGTGCTGCTGGAAGCAGGGGACAGAGTGCCTGCTGATTTGCGCCTTTTCTATGTTAAGAACCTGAGGGCAGATGAATCCATATTGACCGGGGAATCTGTTCCGGTGGAAAAAAACACTGCTGCTATTGATACAGGATGTGCTTCCTTTGGTGACCAGAAGAATGTTTCCTTTGCAGGAACCTTGATCAACCAGGGCCTGGGCAGAGGTATCGTTGTGGCCACAGGCAATGCGACCCAGATAGGCAGGATATCCGAGTTCATCAGGGAAAGCAAGGAGATATCCACCCCCCTCCTACGTAAATTGTCGCGTATGAGCGTGGTTTTATCAGTTGTGATCGTGGCAATCGCTTCGCTTACTTTTGCAATAGGCTTATTGAGAGGATATGATACTGTTGAGATCTTCATGGCTTCTGTAAGTCTTGCCGTTGCAGTAATCCCTGAAGGCTTGCCTGCGGTCATAACCATATCCATGGCTATAGGCGTAAACAGGATGGCTGCAAAGAACACTATCATTCGGACCGTACCAGCGGTCGAGACACTTGGCAGCGCCACTGTCATCTGTACCGACAAGACCGGTACCCTCACAAAGAATCAGATGACTGTGACCCAGGTGTATGCTGCCGGTAAGCTTTACGATGTCACCGGTACCGGTTACCTTCCAGAGGGTGAGTTCCTGCTGGATGGGTCCAGGACTGACCCTGCAAATGATAACGCTCTCATGGAAACGCTCAAAGCGGGTGCTTTGTGTAATGACGCATCTTTCCGGGGTGTGGATAATATCGACGGAGACCCCACCGAAGGTGCGCTGCTCATATCCGGTCTGAAAGCCGGGAAGTTCTACCTCCCACGGGAGGATATTGTGCCTTTTGAGCCGGAAGAGAGATTCATGGCTACATTGCATAAGAAAGAGGACGGCTCAAAGGTAATTTATGTGAAAGGTTCCCCTGAAAAGATTCTGAGTATGTGTGTTTCACAGTTTGACGGGCAGCGCACCGGTCCCGTGGACACGCAAGGCGTCTCCCATGCAGCTGAACAGATGGCCTCGGATGCGCTGAGGGTGCTGGGTATGGCATATAAGGATGTGCCTGCAGATGTGGAAAGGATAGAAGCGGAGGATATCGGGGACCTTATATTTGTTGGTCTGCAGGGCATGATGGATCCCCCCAGGGATGGGGTAATGGAAGCTGTAGCGAACTGCAAGCTAGCAGGTATCAGAGTTATAATGATCACAGGGGATCACCTGAGAACAGCCTATGCCATTGCCACTAAGATAGGCATCGAAACAGAGGGTGCCCTTTCCGGAAAAGATATAGAGGAAATGTCCGATGAGCATCTGGGCCAGCGCTTAGGTTCAGTCTCTGTGTTCGCAAGGACTTCTCCCGAGGATAAACTAAGGATAGTTAAGATCCTCAAAGAGATGGGAGAGGTGGTCGCAGTCACCGGCGATGGTATAAATGATGCTCCTGCTCTCAAAACCGCAGACATTGGAATCGCCATGGGACTCACAGGCACCGAGGTTGCAAAAGAAGCTTCCAATATGGTACTTGCTGACGATAATTTCTCCTCTATAGTATCGGCTATAGAGGAAGGCAGGGATGTCTACAGCAAGATACAGAAGATACTGCTATGGACACTGCCCACAAACGGAGGGCAGGGTCTTTTGATAGTACTCGCAGTGATTCTGGGACTTACATTGCCTCTGGTGCCGCTGCAGATACTGTGGCTCAACACAGTCACAGCGATCGGCCTTGGTGTTCCCATAACCATGGAGCCAAAGGAAAGGGGTATCCTGAAAAGGCCTCCAAGACCTCCCAGTGAGCCTATACTTATCTCTCTGATCAAGAGAAGGGTTATATTTGTCTCGCTTTTGATTGTTGCAGGCGCATACCTGACTTTTTTCATGAAACTGGATAGTAACATGGAAAATCTGGATGCAGCACGTACTGTTGCTCTGAACACCATAGTATTCTTCCAGATATTCTATCTGTTCAACTCCAAATCCCTGCATGAATATGTATTCAGGGACCTGCTGTCAAATAAGTTTATGCTGCTGGGTATTGCTATCGTGCTATTCCTGCAGCTGGTAATTACTTATGAGCCTACCATTAACTCTGTTTTTTCCACAGCACCTATACTGGCAGCAGACTGGCTGATGATAATACTTGTATCCAGTACAGTATTCTTCCTGATAGAGTTTGAGAAATATCTTTACAAAAAAGGATATCTTTCATAAGGCCTGAGATTGCTTCCCTGGGCAGGGATGTCACACGTTTCCGGCAGGAAAGACTTATTTCCTGCGCAGGAAACTCTCATCGATCGGGTAATAATCTGTGGCAGAATTGATAAGCTCTGAAGCCGTGTTCCTCTCGAAGGAGTACACTTCAACGCGCACACCGGAAGCTTTCAGATGGTTCACAAGGGCCGTAAAGTCACCATCTCCACTCACGAGTGCCACAGTATCTATTTTATGGGAAATGGATATTGCATCTATTGCGATTCCCATATCCCAGTCGCCTTTAGTGGAACCGTCAGGACGTATCTTCAATTGCTTTGTCCTGACCTCCCATCCTATGCTTTTTAGCAGGTACTTGAATCCGGACTGATCGACCTCCTCGGTCTCGACAAGGTAAGCTATTGCCCTTACAAGCGGCCTGCCCTTGAGAACAGCAGCCAGCAATTTATCATAGTCCAGCCTGCTGTCGTAATAGTTATTTCTGGCAGAATAGAACATATTCTGTACATCAGCAAACACAGCCATCCTCTGGTTCTTAAATGGTGCATCTCCGTTTTGAGAAGTATACATAATTCAACTCCGACAATATCTTGATAATATATCTTCCTATTAGTCTCTGTAATATATAATAACATTCTATTCTGATGGTATGTTATGTAAACAGTGATATGTGGACCCCCTTATTTCCAGTGGAAAATACATATATTGCCAAAAATTATATTATATGCTTAAAATTATATTTGATAAATTATATCTATGGGTACCGGCAGTCAAATACTTTTTAATATGGCCCACAGAAGCGATTTATGCATCTATATATTTTATCCTACAATACTTATTTAAATGTATATTACATTATATCGCACCATCGATATGGAACTTAAAAACGGCCACCACTCCTACCTTGAACTGATCATTGCATGTACGATCTTTGGTTCAAGCGGTATCTTTTTGAAACATATCCATGGGATGGAAGTAAGCTCTATTATATTTTACAGGCTTCTGTTCGGTTTCTCGTTACTGGTTGTGTACCTGCTCGTAATGAAAAGATACGATGTTTTCCGGCTGGATAAAAAGAAGTGGTATATGCTGCTTATAGGCGTATTCAATGTAATTACCGCATACTCATATTTCAGATCGATCGGTTATATCGGGCTTTCCACTGCTGTCCTTCTGCTCTACACTGCCCCTGTATATGTAACACTTTTATCCCCTCTTTTCCTGCGGGAGAAGATAACCATGCGCGGATTGATGTCTCTTTCCCTGTCACTTCTGGGTATCATGTTAGTGGTAACTCCTGTGGGGGGGCTTTTTGGAGGCGGCACCAACCTTCTGCCGGGAGTGTTATTCGGGCTCATGTCCGGTCTTTCTTACAGCGGCACCATAATGACAGTCAGCTATTTGAAAACAGATTATTCCGGCATGTCACAGCTTTTCTGGTCAGCGCTAATCAGTTTGCTTATATTGCTGCCATTTGGCAGCAGGGTACCGGGAGAGGTCCTTGAGCTAAACCTTCCTGTATTGATAATGTTCGGTATTGTGACAACGGCATTTGCATCTCTGCTCTATCTTAACAGTGCTGCAAAGATCCCCGCGCAGACAGTAAGCGTACTGGCATTACTCGAACCGGTAAGCGGTATAATACTAGGCTCCATTTTCCTGCATGAACCGATATTCATTAAAACCATGCAAGGGTGCGTGCTTATAATAATGGGGGCTTTAATAATGGTCTGGGATACCAGGACAATGCCAATTTATGGAATGAAAGACCCTTTTGTATCATTTCAGGCAGCCATGAGATTAAGGATATTGAGTATCCCGCGAATTATTTCGATGTGGTTATCCGGAAAATATTGAAGTTGTATAAGGCATTAAGATCACACATTAATTTCCTGAATGTGCAGCGCGGAGTTGCCTGTGAATATGAACTCTAAAAAATGGTAGTACCTGCCGGGAAAGCAGGTACTGAATGCTATCTGCTTTAAGTGCGCTTTCTGGCCACCCACAGTGCTACAGCGAGTACTGCCATCAAGGCTATAACAATACCAGCTGCAGGTATTCCCTGACTCTCTTCAATTTCAAAGTTGCCATTCAGGGTGCCGATAGTTACATTGTAGATACCTGCTTCTTCCATGCTCACTGTGAAACTCACAGTCTCTTCCTGATCAGGGTCCAGTATAATTCGTTGAGATGCCTCAACGTTCCCGTTAATGAGAAGCTGCACATCTTCCTCCCCTGTTTCTGTGCCGATATTCCTTACAGTGGCAGAAATGGTCACATCGTCACCTGTTTCTGCAAGAAGTGGCTCAATGGTAAGGTTCGAATAAGAGTACCTTGCTTCCGGACCCTGCACCTCGATGTTCAATTCAGCTTCAAGGTACTGGTCAGAAGAAGTACTTATCCTGTGTATTCCCGCATCCATTGTTGTATGGTTGACCATGCCGTCAGTGCCGGTGGTTCCAACCAGCCTGCCATCATAAAGCACTTCCACATCTCCCACAGGTCTGCCATCTATCAGTGTTGTCACAGATATGTTAATGTTGTCTCCGACATTTACCTCCGAAGGCGATACTCCGATAGCGAGTCTCCTGCTGACATCATCAGGGGATATGACCTCGACTTCAGTGCTTCCAGTGGCAAATCCCTGCCTCTCTGCTGTGACAGTGAATGTACCCACTGTTGTAGGAGTGAATGAGATGGTGCCGTTGGCAGATGTATTACCAACCTCTGTATTTGCGAACATCACTACAGCGTTCTCTACTGCCGCTCCTCTTGAAGTGACCTCTATGTTCACCGGCCTGTTCTGTGCGATCGCTCTTGGAACGTTGATCTCAAGGGGGTCGGCATCAGCTGCTGTTGTGACCTGTACATACGGGTAGAATCTCACAGCGTTGGAATCTGCAACCATGAACCTTATGTTGTCCATGACTGAGATGCTGCTGTCTCTTGAAAGCGTGATGGAGCGGTCGCTTGTCATGACGATCTCATCAGAGGAAACGCTTGAAACTTCCATCCTTCCGAAAGTTTCACCGGATTCGACTTCTATGACGTTCTCTGATATCTGGAATATACCCTCGACAAATACGGCATTTGTTTCAGTACCCCTGAATATCTCCCGGAAATGCACGATTATTATCGGTATATCGTCAGTGTCACCAACATCTGCTTCATATACATAGTCGCCTCCGGAAGATATGATACCTGTATCCACTTCGCTTCCGTCCTTATCCAGTCTCACGAGCACTCTTGAGCCATCAAGATCCACCTCTTCGACTACCAGTGTGTATCCTTCCTCAAGTATAAGCGAAGAACCGGTGAACAGGGAAGCCCGGCTGTCGCTGTCTATAAGGACTTTGGAAAGCTGACCACCTGAAAGCAGGCTCTCATTACCCGTGAACCTGTTATCCACATAACCTGCAAAGTATTTCTCTGCAAGGAATCCAATGACATTGAAACTTCCCCAGGGTGTGTATTCAAAGCTCACTTGTTGTGGAACGCTCCGATAGACAAGGTCCCCTGAACCAATGGTCCTGCCACTAAGGCTGGTGATCTCCAGGGACTCCGTACCTACACCTTCATCAATATTATAGTAGAAGCCTTCAAAGTTAAGCGGTGTCCATGTAAATGCCTCACCCTCTACAACAGTTCCTCTCAGCTCATACGTTCCGGGCTGGGATATATCAACCACCGGACCGAATCTCAGAGTAGCGTCATCTGCAACGACAAACTGCAGTTTTCCCATGATAGTTGTGGTGCTTCCTCTTGTAAGCGGTATGGAATTTGGGTTATCCATGATGATCTCGTTCTCACTGAAGGACTGGACCTCCATCCGGCCAAACCTGTCTCCGGTTTCTATTTCCACATAGTTTTCCGATATCTGGAAAATGCCCTGTATGAATACGGCATTGGTTTCTGTTCCTCTGAATATCGTGCTGAAATGGACCGCTATCAGGGGAACATCTTCCTGTGTGCCCAGTTCAGCCTCGTAGACATAGTCAGTGTTCCCGGATATGATGGCAGTATCAACTATCTGTCCATCCTTGACAAGGTTCAGCAGCACGCTGTCACCACTGAGGTCCACTTCCACAATGTTGAGCCTGTAGCCTTCATTTAGAACGATGGCTGAGCCCGCAAAAACAGATCTCCTGTTATCTTCATCAATAAGGACCCTTGTGAGCTGCCCGTTGGATATCAGGCTTACATCATCATCTGTGAATTGCGTATTATTGGTATAACCTGCAAAGTATCGTTCTGCCATGAATCCTATGACCTGGTACGAACCCCAGGCGCTACGATCAAAATCAGTGTTTATGGGTGTCGTGGAATATTCCAGTGCTCCAGCAGGTATGGTCCTGCCGGTTGGGCTTTGGAGATCCACTGTCAGTGTTTCTGACCCTTCGCCCGTATCAAGGTCGAAATAGAATCCTGAATAACTGTGAGCTGTCCATGTATATTGCAGGGACAGGTTCTCATCCGCAGACCATATACGGTTTCCCGTAGTATTATTTTGAGCTGTGGCAGGCACTGACAGGACAATTGCCATTAAAACCAGTACACTTACCAGTAAAGATAAATTTATATATTTCTTCATGATAAACCCCTAACCTCAATAATCCTTCGTTCTTATGTTTAATAAGTTTATTCCAGAAAGAGAAGACAGCATCTTTTCTTAATTTTGCCAATTAAAAAAGTATGAATAGTTGAGGTATCAAAGTTTGGAACTTCTCTCTCGAAGCCTACCCCTCAACTGTAAAAGGTGTCATTCATTTTTGCTGCCGGATATACCGGGATTTAGCTTCCTGCAGTACTCTCACTGCTGTTTCCAGACCATCCCAGCCAATGATCTTCACGTGTTTGTGCTCCAAATGTTTATATGTCTCAAAAAAGTGCGGTATCTCCTTTAACAGGTGAGGCGGGACTTGTTCGATGGATTCGATATGGTTCCAGAGAGGGTCGCTTTCCGGAACACATAGTATCTTTTCATCTCTTCCCATATCATCTTCCATATCAAACAATGCAATAGGATGTACATCTATCAGGCACCCCGGAAATGTAGGTTCCCATGTCAATACCAGAACATCCAGGGGATCACCGTCAAGTGCCAGAGTATCGGGGAAAAAACCATAATCGCAAGGATAGACCATTGAAGAGAAAAGCATCCTGTCAAATTTGATCATCTTTTTTTCTTTATCATATTCATATTTGTTTCGGCTTCCTTTTGGAATCTCAATTATAACGCTTTCAACTTGCCTTTTAGTCATCTTAACACTCCTTGATCATTTTCTTGCAGCCTATATTTAAGTAACATTTTCTGGTTTCTATTTCTCAATTTCTTGTTCCGGTACGTAAGGTCTTGAGAATTTCGCTTCCACTCTTTCCCGGTGCAGTGTATTATATGTGCAGAACGGTATGACCTTTCCTTCAGGTGTTGCGTAATGTATCCCACATCTCTGTATCCTTTCAAGGTCCAGGTTGTACCTATCCTGGAAGTGCATAGCACCAAGGAAAAGACTCTCCCTGTGGAATTGTTTTACCACACTCTCCCCGCCTTCCCTCAGGACGTTAAGCAGCATTCTTGTTACGTTTACAGATTTAGGCTCTTTGTCCTTATCTATAAAACCTGGAACCCTGCGCAGTACTTTCGCCAGCACAAGCAGGTTCCTGCTATCGTGATTAAGCTCATGGGAAGCCTCATCGATCATCTCCATGAACCCTTCCTGCCGTCTTCTTCGAATATGGCAGCATCTATCAAATTCCCGCACAGAGGGCACACTGAGTAAGTATGTTCTTTCACATAGAGTCCCCACAATTAATACATTTATTACCCACAAATGAAATGTATGTAGTTGTTTTCGTAGTAATCTTATTTATCTCTTTGTAGTTTTTCTATCTTATACACTTCTAATAAATGTAACATCACTTCTTACTAATTTATATGCGACAAAAAATAGATAGTTTCTTGCGAGAGGGGATTGGGGAATTAGTATTACGGGTCAACGGCATGGCAATAGTTGCAGGAGCAGGTCGTGCTTTGTCTCTAACATTAAATACCAAACTTTCCACGAAACATTACCACATCGCTTGTTCTCTCTCGCCAATCATCATATCTCGTATGCATATTGCATCTGCCGGGATTAAGGCAGCTTATCTATCTTACTTACATATTGGCCGGAGGGATTATGAGTACCAATAATATGCGGATTATCATGCCTGCAGACAGGATGATAAACAAGAAAGTGATAAATCCTAAGGGTGAGGACCTTGGCAAAGTTAAAGAAATAATGATAGATATGAGATATGGCAGGGTCGCATATGCAGTGCTGACGTTCAGCGGCCTGTTCGGTATCGCGGAAAAGTTGTTTGCAGTTCCATGGAAATCGCTTGTGCTTCGCGGGGAGGATGATACTTTTGTTCTGAACGTTGAGAAGAGCATCCTGGAGGATTCGGTGGGGTTTGACCGTGCCAACTGGCCTCTTGCAACTGAAAGGCGATGGCTTTGCGATCTCTATGAAGAGTATAAGTGTGAGCCGTACTGGACGGATTGATACCGCTTCAGTACCTGCTGTACCTGCTCTTTACCTGTTTTTCTTCCCCGGTCGCACCCATGTAAATGAATATAGCTATCAGCACGAGCCAGAAGCTTATCAGTAATCCTATGATCCCCATGATAATAGCAAGTATCTTTCCCACAGTCGCTGCTTTTTCAGTGGCCTCCACAAATCCCATGCGTGTGGCAAGCAATGCTCTTAGTATCCTTCCACCGTCCATCGGGAAAGCAGGGATAAGATTGAACATCGCAAGAATTACATTGATGTAGCCCAGTATGAATATCACCAAAAATATTGCACTTCCTTCTGCAGTGCTTACAGCCGGATTCAAGATATAATTTACACCAAGAAGGAAAACTCCCATTATAAGACTGGAAAAGGGGCCGGCAAATGCCATAGTGGCTTCTTTTACAGGGTTTGTTAACTGACCTTCGATTGCTGATACTCCGCCTATAAGATATAGTGATATTTCCCTTACATTGGTCCCATACCTTAAGGAGAGGTATGAATGGGCCAGTTCATGGACAAGCACGGAAGCGAACAGGAGTATTGCTGTGGCAAAGGCAAGTGCATACCTCAGTATATCAGGTCCCACTCCCGCGAATCCATAAGGTTCGGGTTGCTGGGCGAATATCCATGCAAAGAAAGGCAGTACGAACAGGAATGATATGTGTATCTTGATCGGTATGCCAAATATCCTGGCTATCTGAAGTGAATTCCTCATAATATGCTTCCCTTTATACTATTTTTCATTCGATTTCCCGCACTGATGTCCATTATCAATGCATGCCTTATCCTGTTTTATACTTTTCTTGCGTTTTCCGTGATACCATACTAACAATATATCAATGAATTCATGTGTTCTTCCTGATCAGAGGAAATACATCCTCAGCATAGGATTTGATAAACCCAAGCTCATCGGGACCCGCATAATGGATATAGATATGAGTGAAACCTAAATCTACATATTGCTTGACGTACCTAGCCTGCTCTTCAGGGTCTGGTGTGATACAGGCCTTCTGTTTCAGAATATCGTAGCCCACGACTTCACCATTCTGCTGGGACATTTCAGGGGTATATATCTTATTGGTGAACAGCGCTGGAATAAATGAGCCAGCCCAGTACCTATGCATTTTTTCCATAGACTCTTCTAGACGGTCCCCATACGCCACAAAGAGTTCAACTGCACGTGGCATTTTAGTCAGATCCTTACCAGCACGTTTTGCTCCGTTCTCGAATTTCTCCATGATCTGCTTATATGCTTTCATTTTGGAGCCACCAACTGTGAGCAAACCGTCTCCGTGGTATCCTGCAAACTGTGCACTCTCAGGCACCATGGTGGAAATGTAGATTGGGATATCCTGGGCAGGCAGTGTGTACAGCTTTGCCACCTGAGTGCAATAGTGCATGCCGTCAAAACTGACCTTCTCTCCGCTCCATAGTTCCCTTATGAGATGTATAGCTTCAGCCAGCATCTCCTGTCTTTCGTTGTATTCCGGCCATTCACATGTTACCGGATATTCATTGAGTGCTTCGCCGGTGCCCACTCCCAGATATGTACGCCCTCCGGCCAGGGAAGAAACAGTCGCAGCTGCCTGGGCAATAATGGCAGGGTTATATCTCAGTATCGGACATGTAAGGCCTGTCCCAAGCTCTATCTTTTTAGTCCTGGCAGCAGCAGCTCCCAGCCAGGTCCAGGTAAAACATGACTGCCCCTCCTCACTCCAGGGATGGAAATGATCACTGACGTCGATACTATCAAAACCGTTCTCTTCTGCTGCAATCGTCTGTCTGAGCATTTCGGAAGGTGTATACTGTTCCGGACCTATCTTGTAACCTAATTTTATCATTGCTGTACCCATTCCCCATTAATGCTTAATCTAAAATCCTTTAAATCCTATATTCATATCTGACTTTATTTAAGAATGAAGTAAACTAGCATCAGTAGCATTTTTGTGATAGTCACATCCGCACCCAGGTTGACTTCTATTTGTCTAACAATTGATTTGGCAGAGGAAGTACATGATCAGAGATTCACAGAAGCCGCATAATAGCTCCATATAAGAAGTGAAACTGCACCCAAAGATGTTATTATGACAAAGTGGATCGTAGCCTTGTGAAAAAGCTGGTCAGCACCCGTTAGTTTCATGTAGAGTGGTTTTGCCAGGGTACTTATTAGCCCCGCCATGACAGCGATCTGAGCAGCCAGAGGGTAAGAAATAGTACCGTTCAATGCAAGCGATGCCATCGAAACTGTTACTGCTGAGCTGCTTACGATTCCTCCGATAGCTGTTGCATAGATCCCTATTGAGCCTCCTTGAGTTTGGGCTATGTTTGCAACCAGTGTTATTAACATGAAGAGGATACCAAACTTTAATGCAGGCACGATAGCAAAAGGAGACCTCAGTTCTATGGTCTCATTGACTACTGTAGTTTTCCTTTTACGCCATACTATCATGAGGGTCACTATTAGCATTATAACAAAAGGAGGCAGCATGAGGACTGCCATCCTTCCGGAAGTGTCTACAAGGAAAGCAAAAGTTATGTCCCTTATGATCATCGAGACAATGGTCAGCAGCGCACCTGTGCATATATGGCCGGCTAAGGACGCTCTTCTCTTTGACAGGTTAGAGAGGGAAATAATCGCTGCTCCACTGCTTGCCAGTCCACCCAGGAATCCGGAGTAGGCTATTCCGCCGCGAGCTCCTATTTTCTTGAGCAGCACATAACTTACAAAACTGATGGAAGAGATAAGCACAATGATCATTATCGTTGATTTAAGGCTTATGATGCCAAAGACCGGCTCATCCGGAACTACCGGGTACAGGATGAAAGCTATAGCTATGAACTGCAGAGCGTCAATGATGTCCCTTTCAGAGAGGTTTTCAGCTAAGGAATGCAGAGGCTTCTTTTCAATGAGAAGGAATGTAACGATCACTGCTGTTACAATAGCGATTACGAACAAGTCTGCTGCAACGAGTATCCCTAGGAGGTAAGTACAAAATAGGGATATGGACGTGGTAAGGCCTGAACTACCCTGCACTATATTCATGTTGTATGCAAGGAAGATGCAGGTCACCCCTACGAATATCGTGGTGATCAGGAGGATCGAAGGTCCTGCATAGTCCATAAGGAACGCAGAGAGCATGCCTATGATACAGATGAGTGTGAAGGTTCTGACTCCTGCAAATATTTTTATGTCAGACCTAAGCCTTTCCCTCTCAAGACCTATGAGGATACCTATCATCAGTGAAATTATTATTTTCTGCACAAAGTCTACAATGAGTGGATCCAGACCAAACCTTAACGCTATATCTGCCATTGTATGTTCCCGTAGTTTCCAGCTTCTTTATCCGGTGAGTTCGTGCAGCTTGCAAGCCTCACAAATATTAAGATAAAACTCCTTTTTGAATTGATAAAGGTTTCCGGGAATCGTTGGCATTGAAATATTCGAATCACTTGAGGCTCTGTCTACCAAGTTAAACTTAAATAACATACCCAATAACAATCTATGGGGGATATGGGTTCTGGATCTGGATTCATTACATCAGCTTGCACATGATATGATTATGTTCAATGTATGTCTGTGTGGTTTGTAATGATAGCCAAGCCTATCTTTTCAAGTAGGGGGATTTATTAAATGGAGCATGGCGGGGTACCTAGATTATTATCGTCAGATATAGTTGAGGACGGAGTTTCAGTAGCAACGGCAGGAAATCTACATGAATTCCCAGATACCATAAAAGGCAGTGTACTTATTACTGCACAACAGCGCGACCGGGCACGGAACATGAGCGATTGGGCTAAGGATTATTACCGGATAAAGGTCAGGCCTAAGAACCAATTCTCTATCTTCAGGATAGAGCACCTGTCAGAGAATGACTCCATACAGATAACCGGCAAACTGGCCGATGGGTCATGGGGAACCCAGCAATGGCTGATCAATAAAGGTGATGTCCGACTTGAAAATGGGAAACTTGTTGCTGATGATGAGAGGATACAGGATGCAATAAATCATATGTATCGGTGAGATACCGGAATCTCATGGCGTGATCTCTGCATTTTGAGAATATATTTTGTTTTGGAGGGCCAATGAAGATAGTCGTTGCGGACCCGATAGTCCTGCATCTTCGATATCACAAATTGCTGGAAAGTATGGGTGAGCTTAAGGTCTATAACACCTGGCCATCATCGGATGATGAGCTTGTTGAGAGAGTAAAGGATGCAAGCATCGTAATTGTTGGCAGGTATGGCTTTCCTGCACGGGCCTTCGAGGAGGCTGAGAATCTCCGGATGGTTGCGGTATGGCAGACAGGCTATGACCATGTAGATCTTGACGCGGCCACAAAGAAAGGAATTGTGGTCTCAAACGTACCGGGCTATGCTTTTGACGCTGTTGCAGAGTTCGTTTTTGCTCAGGCACTGAATCTGTTGAGGCGCTTGCATGAAGCAGACCGCTCTCTCCGGGAAGGAGAATTCGAATGGCGGGATTACATCTGCAGAGCATATAGGGGCAACCAGCTTATGGGCAAAACCATAGGGGTCATCGGTGCAGGCAATATCGGGAAGCGGGTAATTGAGATCGCTCGTGGTTTCAAGATGGAGGTGCTGGCTTGTACTGCACATCCTGATCCTGAAAAAGAAAAGCAGCTTGGTGTCAGGTTCACGGATATGGACACTCTGCTTACCAGATCGGACATAGTTACATTGCATGTGCCACTCACACCTTCCACAGAGAAGATGATAGGAGCTGAAGAGCTGATGAAGATGAAGCGAACTTCCATACTCATCAATACTGCAAGAGGTGAAGTGGTCGATGAAGCAGCTCTGCTGAGTGCCTTGCGGGGTGGTCATATTGCAGCTGCCGGGCTTGATGTGTTCGAGGATGAACCCTTACCTTCCAATAGTCCGCTGCTTGGGCAGAGCAATGTGCTTCTGACGCCTCATATCGCATTCCTCTCAGAGGAATCTTTAGCTGAATGCACATCAGTGACCATGGACAATATCAGACTGTTCCTGCAGGGAAGCCCTCAGAACGTAGTGAATCCGGATGTGTTGCAAAAGAATCAGCGCCCTTGAGCCGTATATGGACAACCAGGAAATATGCTATATATAGGGTATATATCACCGTATAAATAATGTTACTAAGCGGCAGGAAAGTTTAAAAGTCATAGTAACCTAAATCTTAATGGGGAGTGATTTAAATGTTGTATTGGATAATTAGGATATTAATTGCCATAATAGTCCTTGTAATATTGTGGCAGATATTGCTGATATTGCTGTGAGGCTTGAGATTTGTTTTTCTGACAGACCATAGGCAAAGATGAAATCTGGAGTAGTTGAATGGGCCTTTAAAAAGTCATGCGAAGCATTCAACCTTTTTTCATGTGGGTATTATATTTGTTTTGCATAAATGCAAAGCTGGCCGTGGTCAGTGGGTATCTTGCCGATATCTTCGTTTCACTTGAGTTTTATTGACCAGACGTTTGCGCTTTTCTGCATGCATATCTTGTCTTCCCGTGCAAGCCACCCGATGGCCATGAAGACAGTCTGTGAATCAAAGCCGCTTTCCTTGAGTACTTTCTTCACATTGGCAAGATTGGACCCGCCATTCTCAAGCAGCCTGTAAACATGGCCGGCTGCATCTCCGATATTAAAACATGCTTCATCCATACTAATCACTTGACTTACTTCTTTATAAGCTTTTACAGAATGGTGCCGGGATTCCCTGCGCCAATATCCTCCACGCAGGCGCGCAGGATCTCAGCCACGCTCCATGCCTGTGAGATGCACCCGCCTGGTATGTGGGGTGCGTCACCGTCAAACACTTCGGAAATGGTTCCAATTCCTGCTTCTGCCAGATGCTCTTTCAGCGGTTCAAGCAGGACCATCATTTCCATTCTGCTCTTTTTTGAGTGTCCGTTCACCTTCATGTAAGCTGTTATATAAGGTCCGAGCAGCCAGGGCCAGACAGTCCCGTTATGATATGCCATGTCCCTGCTTTCCGTATTGCCCCGGTAGGTGCCTATATAGCCAGGGTCTGAAGGTGAGAGTGTCCTCAGTCCGTAAGGTGTCAGCAGTTCTTCCCTGACAACATTCAATATACTCTTTTCAAGCTTCGCAGAAAGCATTGTAAAAGGAAGCGACACGGCAAGGATTTGGTTTGGCCTTACTGAGACGTCTTTCTGATCAGTTTGGCCTGAGCTGCCGGAGTTGTCCGGGCCGGGGATGTAATCGTAGAGGCAGCTTCTGTCCTCATTCCAGAATTTTTCCTCAAAACTGCTCTTTGCAAGTTCTGCAGTTTCAAGGAATCCGGAAGTTTCCATACCAAGCTGATCCCCCAACGAAGACGCATGCATCAGGGTGTTGTACCAGAGGGCATTTATCTCGCATGCTTTTCCTTTACGGGGAGTGACCTCCCTGCTCCATACTTTTGCGTCCATCCAGGTAAGCTGTCCGCCTTGGGATATCAGGCCATCCTCCTCCATCCGGATGTCGTATTTTGTGCCCTTGCTGTAATATCCGATGATGTTCTCAATTGTATCCCACATGGTTCTGACGTAGTCCAGGTCGCCGGTATAGTCCAGGTATTTCCCGAGGGCATGAATAAACCACAGGGAAGCGTCCACTGTATTGTACACAGGTGGCTGGGCCGGGTCATCAGGGAAAAGGTTGGGTATAAGTCCCTTAGCGCAACTGGATGCGAATGTTGTGAGTATGTCCCTGGCAACATCAAACCTTCCGGTAACAAGTGTCAGGCCGGGCATTGCTATCATAGCATCCCTGCCCCAGTCTGCAAACCAGTGATAGCCCGCTATTATCGACTTTGAACCGGTGGACTGCCGGCTTACTATGAAAGAGTCTGCTGCAGCAGCAAGCCTGTTGAGGAAGATCCCGTCTTGTCCCGGGTCCGGAATGAGCTTATTCCTGCGCTGGAGTTCACTTTCAAATAACTGATCGACATCTTCTACACTCTCTATATCAAGGTGTTCTGTCACTGCAGCAGATGCAGAGATAAAGAAGGATGAATTCCCTTTTCCTATATCGGCCTCAAAATACCCGGGATTGAAGTTGTCCTCTTGATGTGGATAGCCTCTTGACCGTTCCTCTTTGTATTCCAGGTTATAATACCACCAGGCCTCCGGTATGAAAGCCATATCTGAATGTAATTCCAGTGTGCTCTGCCCGGCTCTGATAAAAGTGCCTGTTTTCTGCGGATTCTGCTCAAACTCAATATCTCCTGATTTTGTCAGTCCGTGTATGTTCCTGTTGTTCACAAGCGGGAATATCCTGAGTGCAGCGCTTCTACTATGCGGGTTTGAGATATCATAACGGATAACGGTCGTATTCTCCCCGTGAACCATCATTATGGTTTTTCTGAGTGCGATGTTTTCCGCAAGATATTGGCAGGCTGGAAAAGGCTCCGGAGAAAAGTCATGCAGGTAGCGGTAGCCTTCCGGGTATACAGTGCCGGGGTACTGGTGAACTGCAAGCTTATGTGTTTTTCCATTAACCTGTATCTCTTCGTCAAGGGACGAGAGTAACACTCTTCTGTTGATAGGGGGGTTCAGGGATGCTACCAGCAGACCATGATACTTCCGGGTGTTCATTCCGGTGACAGTGGATGAAGCATAACCTCCAAGGCCGTTGGTGATTATCCACTCTCTTTCAGTACCTTTTCTTAACCAAGGTCCTTTGTCAGTAGTGTCCATGGAAGTCCTTTGGGTGTAAAATCCGGCTTAAAGTAAAGCATGAACTATTGCAGACTATCAAGCATCAGTATGTTGTCGATCATAAGGGCACAGCTCCAGCTTAAAGGGATGGCCCAGGCAGGTTTTCCAGTATCCTTGTTTACCTGTTCTGGTAACAGTCCCGTACTTGTTGTGCCTCTGAGAGTCCAGTTTATATATTCAAGGGCCTCTTCAACCATTTTCCTGCACTCTTGTTCATCCCCTTTTCTCCGGGCTGACCCTGCAATCTCAAGCAAGGCTTTAGAGACCCAGAGTGTTGTTACAACCCAGGGATTGCCTTCAATATAATTATCGGTCTCGTAACGTTTTATCCCCTCATGGCCGTTCACATGAACTGCGAGCTTCTTCTCAATTGTACGTATAGTGGAAAGGATCATTTCCCTTTCGGTTTCATCATCTGCGTTAAGCATGCCAAATGGCATGAACGCTCCCAGGATGCTGGCATCGATCTCAGGGTCGAGCCTGCCGTCAACCCTGCCCCTTGCGAAATATCCTTCAGGCAGCCAGAACTCCCGGATAGTTGCTTCTTTAATCAGCCTGGCCCTTTCAAGCCATCTGTTTGCGAGTTCCTTCTCATTGTATCCTGAAGCCATGTTGGCAGCCCCGGCAAGGCCTCCGTATATGGCAGCGTTTGTGTAGGTGAATATACCTTTATATGATTCCCAGAGGCAGGTGCATGGTTCATGGAGACCGCCGACCGATCTCCTCATGAGATATTCGGCAGCCGGTAAAACACTTGGCCATATCTCGTTCAGGAAAGCGGTTCTGAGCGAAGGCTCCAGGCTTTGGTAATATCTGTCCATTGCAAAGAGTGTTGATCCTGTCTCATCTATCTGGGTGGAGAAACTGAAGTTCCCCCAGGAAGAACCAAGGCTACCATCCAGCCAGTAGCGCTGGAACCATGAACCATCGGACATCTGGGTCTTCCTGCACCATCTGAAGAAACGCAGGCAGTAGTCGGGATAACCGGCATTGAGAAGCGCAACCACAGTCTCAGCAGCATCCCTGTTCCAGCAGTAGCCATAGCCGCCACTCAATTCAAAATCATGGTCAAATTCAGGCGCCGCTACAAAAGAGCCTTCTTTGGGATCATTGAGAAGGGACAGGGTCAGTAAGGAACGGTTGAAAGCGTTGATAAGGTCCTCATGGCTCTTATCTGTGAGTTGTGGCAGTGTGATCGCTTTTTTTTGGGACAGCCAGCTGGTCTGGTCTTCATACTCCTTCTGTACCCTCCTTTCCACCGTCTCGTCGCTTATTGCTTTCATTTTACTGTAAAGCATCTCCCTTGTGGGTGCGGCACCGATAAAAATTGTTATCTCTTTAATTGAGCCCGGCCCGATATCCAGTTCCCATCCCAGGGCGCTGTTGAGTTGGCCTATCTCCTCGCGCTTGTTCTGTAATTGCCCGTCCTGCATGTCGTGCAGGGCATTGGTCCAGATATCCGAATCAAGCGCCCTGCCTATCTGCCATTCCCCGAACATGGGCTTTGAGGTGAGTCCCAGGTGATAGTTCCTCCTGTAATGGACAAGTATGCCGGAATCAGGGTCGCAAAAAGCGGAATTCTTTTTGAGCGTCTCTCCTGCCTGGAATTTCGAGTAATAGAAAAATTTACCCCTGAATCCTTCAGAAGCACTTATCCTGTAATTACGGACCAGTATGGGAAGAGTGGGATGCGTGATATCCAGAATATTCATGCTCAGCCCGTCGGTGCGACTGAGACGCGTGATAACAACATGTGTATCTTCGATGTAACTCTGGGTAACCTGCCATTCATGATCATTGGACCAGATAAGTCTCTTCCCGTCATGCAGGCATGCCTGGGACTCCTCTATGTGCTGGGCAAAGTCCCTGCCAGGATAGAAAAACCCGAAAATCTCTGCCTTCTTTCCCATGGTAATAAGCAGTTCCCTGTTACCAAGTATCGCGTTAGGTTGCCTTATCAAGCTATATCTCTCCCGGGATGTGCTACACTTTTGCCGTTAGTGCCTGATTTCCTTTAATTTCCGGAATACCATTTCCTTGAAATCCATCATTGCAGCCATGAAATTGATTCCTGCCTCATAGGGTGAGGAGTGTATACTGAAATATGAGTGCACGTCACCATCACCTAGCCACTTTGTGCTCATGTAGTAGTAGTGGTCCGAGGTCAGCAGATGTTTCCATATCCTTAGAAGCTCCGGATCCCCGGTGGCTTTCACATAGGGTCCAAGCAGTTTAGCTTCCTCGAAGCAGCGCCGTTGCATATCGTTACCAAGCCACGCGCTGGTATCTCTTTCGATATCCGCCCATGAAATGGTGGAGAAATCCCCGACATCGATGTCACCTGCAGGAGCATACCTGCCGATAGTCTCCGAAGGAGTAAGGAATTGCACTCCTCTATCCATGACCTCGCCGGGAAGTGCTCTCAGGAAGGCGAATATACCTGTATCCGTCCACTGGTGCTCTCCGAATGTCTCGTAATCCATGAAGATGTTGGCTGTCTCCCCTGCACTGCGGGACACCCAGTCAGCCCATTTATTTGCAGTCAGCGGATACTCTTCCCACCAGCGGGATGAAAAGCGATAACCAATATCATCGCTCAACTTATAGTTCCTGAGCAGCACTGCTATGTTGCCATCCCTGGCTTTGTAGACATGATTGGGAGACCGGCCTTCAAGAACCCTTTCAATACCTTCCGTAAGTATGGCTTTGTATCCCATTTTCTCAGCAAGGGCAGCTATGCTGTTGTTATACAGCAGTTCGGTGTTCCTGAACACCTGAGGCTCAACGCCCAGCAGGTTTGACATGGCTGTCCGGTGTTCCATTACTTGGTCGGTGAACTCGTCACCTGAATCAAAAAGTGATGCAAGGGAGTGATAATAGGTCTCGTCGATGAACTCCATGCATCCTGTGTCTGCAAGGTCCCGGAAGGTCTCAAGCACATCCTCTCCCCATCTTTCACACTGGCTCAGGAGAGTGCCTGTGACAGACATGCTCAGTTTCAGTTTCCCTTCGTTCTCATCGATAAGTTCCAGTATGGTGCGGTTTGCAGGCAGATAACATTTCTCTGCAACCCTCCTGAATATCTCCCTGTTGACATTGTCATCGAAATATCTTCCAAATCCTGCTGACCTGCTGTCAGGCCAGAACCATTTGAGCCTGTGTGGCTGATGCACCTCAAAGTAAAAACAAACGGATCTCATTTACCTGCCTCTGTCAAAGCACGTTTCATATCGGAAAGTATGGAGAAGTTATTGACCGCCTTTTCGTATCCCAGTCGCTGGCTTTCAGCATTCATCTCAAGGAATATGTCGCTCTGTTGCAGGTAGCGGTATATGGTCTGCAGTTTATCATAGTCCTCATGTGCCTTCAGTTTTCCAAGCTCGTCCCCGATGCTCTGTAACTCATGCATGTAGAGATGCTGAGCATGATTGCCCAGAAGGTTATGCATGCCGTAGCGTGCGGTCTTTTTTGAATGAAGTGATGGCAGTTCCTCCTGCCTGAACATGCCGGCGGCCTCCTCCGGGAACAACATCTCAATGCCGCGCCTAGACAGGCTTTGAGGCAGGTCTTTCAGGAACTGCACGATCTCTGCACTCTTCTGCAGGTGGATATGAAGTGAATCGTACCTGATGTATAATGTTATTACATCCCCTTCCATGCCAGCTATCCATGAAGCGAACTTTTCGGCTATCAGCGGGTATCCCGGCCATTTCCTGTCCGAGAGCCTCTTCTCGACATCCTCGCTCAGGTCAATGTGGCGCAGCAGAGTGGGGACCTCATTTTCGTACACATGCACAGGGTCACACCCATTCACTATATTGTGGGAGCCTTCTGAAATGAAGCACCTGAAACCAAGGTCCCTGCATACTCTGACAGTCCTCTGCTCAAGAAGCAGTTCCGGATTAATGAAAGCAGCAGGTTTGACACCGAACAGACCTCCAAGGGACTCCATGTGCATACTAACCTGCTCTTTAAACTCCGCAAGGTCCGGGAACAGGGGACAGACTGAATGATAGTACGGGGATGCTGCAACGTTTGCACCCATGTCCACAAGTTGCCTGAAACTCTCAAGGATGGCAGGCTCCCATTTGCATTGGTCCAGGAAGACCCCTGATATGTCAAAAGTGTACCTGCCTCCCGCTTCCATGGAAGACATTAAAGCGTTATTAAGAGTTCTGACACCTTCTTGCAGCCGGATAAAACTACCATATGTCTTTTCCATCTCAAAATACTTTTCAAGAGCCGGGGCTCCATATCCTTCACGCGGCCAGTACCATCTCAGGGGTAATGGAAGATGAACTTCAAAACATACACATACAGCCTTCATTTGCTCTTTCCTCCCTCTGTTGTTCCCTCGTGCAGTTCCGGAAGACCCTGTGTTTCTTCAACCAGGGGGTATCCTTTCTCTGCTTCAGGAAACTCATCCATTCCTTTAGCCGGAAGTTTCTTTGTCTGCAGTTCACCAGGGAACCATACGGTCCTCTGTGGGAAGGGTACCTGTATGCCGTTCTCTTCCAATGTCTTTTTAATGACCCAGAGAAGCCTGGTCTTCATTTCGAACCACTCGGTGATCGGAGCCCATATCCTTACTATTATGTTGACCGAATTGTCACCAAGAGTGTCTACAAAGACACCTGCAGGGGGGTTGTTCAGGGCAAAGGGCTCATTATCGATGATCTCGCGTATGATCCTGATGGCCTCATCAGCATCATCGCTGTAGCGGATCCCCACAACATACTCGAATCTTCTTGCTATGTTTGCGACATAATTGGTGATGTTGGAAGTGAATACTGTCTGGTTTGGAATCCTCATATAAAGCCCGTCAAAGGTCCTTATGATGGTGGAGAAGATGTTGATGTCCTCCACGAACCCTACATTATTGGCGATATTTATCTGGTCACCTATCTTTATAGGCCTTTCAACTATCAGAAAAAAGCCCGATATAAGGTTTCCAACAATGCTCTGGCTCGCAAAACCAATAACTATACCCAGCACTCCTCCTGTAACGAGAATACCGGAGCGCTCTATTCCTGTCAGCGGGAGAATGAAAACTACGATAGCCAGTGTTATTATGCCATAATAGCCCACCTTGAGCAGGATATCAAGATGCCCCTTGTCTATCTTGTCCTTAAGCGATCTCTGCAGGTGTATCGTCAGTCCTTTTCCTATGACAATGGCTATAATAAGTACAAGTACTGCGCCCACCGTGCTGAACACGATACCTGGGACGGCTTGCAGGGAGCTGATCATCTCGGTAACGTTCATATCCCATGCTCCATAATACCTTTAATAGTGCTGAGCATCAGTTTACGTGCCGTGTACAGTTCCATGGACCTTCTGAACTCAGGTGTCGTAGTATATGTCATGAAGCCCGTCTCAGCCAGATGCCTGTTGACGATCCTCATGAAAGCTCTCATTGATGTGCGATCATTTCCGTAATATATTTTCATACCAAATGCATTAAAAACGGATTTTGTCACTTCTATCCAGTGGTTTGTGTCATTGATGATGTCAAGTTCGATATCTCCCTCGTATCTGGTGTCCAGATTGGGGTAGGATGCGAACACCTCACTCTTCCAGTATCTGCATATTATACCCCTGTTCGGAGTCCCGTAAAGGGTGTATTTGGACCTGTTGAGGGTGAGCATGTCGATAAGCTCATGTTCCCCTTTCCCGCCAATGATGAATATACCCATTTCCACCGGGAATGTGAGATATATCTTTTGCTTGCTTCCAGGGCCCATCATTACCGGGCGCTCGAAGTCGATTAGCAGGTAAGATGTTATCGGTTTTGGGAGATTCACAGGCTCGATGGGGTTGATGAGAAAATCTCCGCTGGCACCAAGAAGTACCTTTTCAATAGTCTCATACTCACAGGTCCTTTTGTATATCAGGTTACCTTGCTCTTTTTCCACCGATATTTCATGGCCCTTGTAATTGATCGTGAAAGGGGGAGTATATTTGTTAAACATTTGGATCAGCTATTGTTTAAAGCCATCTCTTCCTGCGGAAGTATATCAGCATGGAAACGGATATCATTACCATTATTGTCCAGGCAGCAAGATATCCCCATTCCCAGTCCAGCTCGGGCATGTGCTCGAAGTTCATGCCGTAAACTCCTGCTATGAATGTGAGCGGGATGAAAATGGTGGCTATTATTGTCAGGGTCTTCATGACCTCGTTCATCTTATTACTGACGCTCGAAAGGTAGACATCCATTATCCCGGAAGTGATATCGCGGTAAGTTTCCGCAGTTTCTATTATCCTTATGGTGTGATCATACAGGTCCTTGAGGAACACCACCGTCACTTTCTCTACAAGGGGGGATTCCGAACGATCCAGATTGTTGATGACCTCCCGAAGGGGCCAGACCGACCTGCGAAGGTAAATGATCTCCTTTTTGATCATGTGGATATCCTGAAGGATAGCAGGTGTGGGATTCTCTATCATATCCTCTTCAAGTACTTCAAGGAACTCGCCTATCTTTTCCAGCACAACGAAGTAGTTGTCAACTATCGAATCCATCAATGCATAGGCAAGGTAGCTGGCTCCTGCGGAACGGATGCGTCCTTTTGAGTTCCTGATCCTTCCCCTTACATGATCAAAGGTATCCCCTTCGATTTCCTGGAAGGATAGCACGAAACCAGGACCCAGGATGATGCTCACCTGTTCAGAGGTCACCACAGAAGTATCGTCATCAAATTGCAGCATCTTTATCACAAGATATATGTAGGACTCGAAGTCCTCCATCTTTGGACGCTGTTCAGTGTGGACTATATCCTCCATCACCAGGGGATGCAGGCCAAATTGTGTGCCTATCTTCTCAATGATGTCCACCTGGTGCACACCATCGACATTTATCCAGGATACGGTCTTTGGGTCTTTGCAGAGGAAGCAGTCCTCAATGCTTTCAACTACCTTTTCTTCAAACGTATCCTTATCATAACTGATCAGAGTTATTTTGGGCTTACTTATGTTTGTATCGCCCACATGGATAACTGTTCCCGGGGCAAGGCCAACTTTCTTTGACGCCCCGGATGATTGTTTTCTCATGCTATTGCCTTCAGGTAGACCTCTGTTGTTTTTTCTGCTATCTTGTCCCAGTTATATTTATCCCTGAGGAGTTTCCTTCCTTCCATGCCAAGCTGCCCGTCAGCATAATTGTCAAGCACATGATTTACTCCCCATGCAATCGAATCAGGTGTCTGATATACTGTCACACCGTTATGGAAGTTGTCAATAAGTTCTACTGCATTCGTTGCAACAATGTTCTTGCCTGCGTCCCATGCTTCCAGCAGTACTATCCCGAATGGCTCGTTGCGGCTTGGAACGCACATAAGGTTACAGGAGTTCACCCACTCCTTTTTCGTATTTTCGCTTGCATAGCCCAGGAAGTGGCAGCTGTTGTAAACGCCAAGCTTACGTGCAAGGTCCTCGCATACTGGCCGCATCTCGCCTTCACCTATGAGAACGAATCTTACATCCCACCTGTTTTCAAGGACTTTCGGTATAGCCTTTACAAGAAGATCCGGTCCTTTCTGGTAATTCATCCGACCCACGAACAGGACCACAGGTGCATAAGGGTGGATACCATAAGCGGACTTCACTTCTCCAGGATCGACATCCATTTTCATCTTATTCTCATTAAGCCCGTTGGGTATTATCGATATCTTATAGTCGGGTATCTGGTATAGTTGCTGGATCTCTGCTGTCAGTGCCCTGGAAGTTGATATGACCTGGGAGGACTCATACCCTTCTCTCCATTCCCTGTGGCTTATTTCCATAGCTTCCCACCAGTTGCCATGTACATTGCCGTTCCTTCCCCATTCAGTGCTGTGGTAGGTGGTAACAAAAGGTATCCCTGACTCTGCTTTCAGTCTGCTCACCACATTCACCGGGTGCCAGTCGTGCACATGCACAACATCAAAGTTGCCAAACCTGTGAACGCTTTCCCAGAAAGCAGAGTGCATGGCATCACACATGCTGTCCATCTGTTGCACTATCCCCCCGGAGAGCGAATGGCTGACCCTGTGGTAATGGACCCCGTTGACAATGTCGTAGGGGTTCATATCCTTATTTCGGGTAAATATATGCACATCGTGGTCTCTTTGTGCGAGGGCTTCTGCAAGTTCTGAGACATGAGGGGCAAGACCTCCCACATTCACTGAATAAAGGCTTTCCCATGCGAACATCGCAATTCTTAATGTTTTCATAATATTACTCCCGTCCATAATGTCTATCAGGCTCTGTCCATAAGGTGATCGGCTGCTATTTCAGGAGGCATTGAGTTTATGTAAATGCCTGTGTTCTTCTCAAATCCTGCAGCTATGGATGTGACAGGCTGTATCCTTGCGCTGAAGTGATATTCCGGGTTACCTTCTGTCTGGAAGAACATATAATTATATGCAAGTTCAGGTATTGTGGCATCCAGCCTTGAAACCGCGTATCTCAGGCAATCTCCCAGGGAAAAGAGCATCTCATCAGTTAATACGGACAGATGGTGCACATGCTGTTGTGGCAGTATCCATAGTTCATAGGGCACTCCCGAACAGTAGGGAGCTATCACTATGAAATAGCTGTTCTCGTATATCTGCCTCTTACTGCCTTTCTCTCTTTTAACTATATTACAATAGGGGCACTCTGCAAGATGGCGGATAGCCTGTAGTTCCACAGAAATTTCGGAAGGCAGAAGCGGGAGTGCAATGAGCTGGGAGTGTGTATGGTCAAGGGAGGCACCTGCCTTCTTGCTCCAGTTCTTGAACAGTGATACATATTTGATCCCTTCCTGTGACTGGTAGTGCATTACCCTGTCCCTGTAAACCTGCATCAGAAGCAATATCTCTTCATCGGAGAACAGGTGAAGCCTGCTGCCATGCAAAGGGTGCTCCACGATGACCTCATGAAAGCCGTAGCCCCTCAGAACCTCAAAACCCGAAGTTGCCGCTTCCGGGGCATCGGGAGAGAGTGCAGGGTACAGGTTTGGGATACACCGGACATCCCATCCTGTCACACGCTGACCATCAGTATCTTTCAGCACCTGTCCTTTTTTATATACTGAAGTTGCAGGAGGTGTCTCTTCTTCGTGCCCACTGCAAAATACACAGGTTGATGAGGGTATGTCATCATTGCATGCTTTTGGAGCAGAGGGCCTTTTAGCTCTGCCCGTGGCTATTATGCAGTGCCTGTCAAGGAAATAATGCTTGCGTATCTCGGACATGTTCAATCCATCCTTGTACCTGTAAGAAGCTCATAGTATTCCCTGGTTGGCGCTCTCCAGTTCATGTCCTTTGCAAGCAGGCTTGCTTCCTGGCAGAGCAGATTGTACTTGACCTTATCTCCTATGTAAGTATCTATGAAATAATCCATCGCAAGCGCATAATCAGTTATCGATTCAATGTATGAAAGGTTAATGTTGTCAACAACGATAACCCCGCCCATTCCCATAACGAGTCTTTTGAGAGTGTTAAGTGCGTCACTGAAACCACATATCTTGCTAACGATACTGGGGGTTGCCTCTTTCCCGGCCTCGAGTCCTGTCAGCAGGAATGGTTCGTACTTTGAAGGAAAGACGCCGGCGATGCACCCGGACATGAACTCGTCAGTGGTCATATTCAGTCCGCCGTCATGGTCAGAGAGCCACTGGGGATAGAGCACTGCAGCAACATGCCTGCTTCCGCCGGGAATGCGGGAGCAATCAATTCCTCTGGATTCTATCATCTGCTGAAGCCTTATCTCTTCTCCGATAAGGACCTCTTCAGGCAGATATATAGGGAAATTCTCCGGGGTATTGGCCTTTGGCCCGTGGGCAGCTACAATGAAACAGATGACCCTGAAATTCTCATCAAGGTGGCCTGCATCTATCTCGGTCTTTACCATCCTGTCAAGTATCACGAGGGAATCAAGCAGGTCAGGATAACCTTTGTTCTCGATCTCTATACGGGAGATGGAAAAAATGGGGACTATCCTGTCCGGGGGGATGACCTTGCTGTCGAAGACATTGTATATCTTCTCTGACAGGAATTCCTGTATCTTCTTTCGGTGAATGGTCTTTTTAGCCCATTCGACCTCAGCGCTGTTGAGATCTATGCCGTTGCGCACCACTATTGGATCGATGCCGTAAAACAGTTTTACTTCCTTACGTGTTGAGTCCCCGACAGCGGTAACTACATCCGCATGTGATGACAGTGATTCGAGTTTTGCGAAATTGACAGGCACCCCGCTATCCCAGGAACTGTCCTTTTCCCTTATTTTCAGGATAGAGCGATGGCCTGCGACCCTGCCCGGTATCGTGGCATGATAGGTTGCCACCGTATGCACGCTCGCACCCAGTTTCTCAAGCCGTGCGGTCGCATAGAATACCCCGAATTCATGGCAGTGAAGGGAAACCTGCACAGATGGCAGAAGAGAGGCTGCAAACTCTGACACTGCCCTGTCACTATATTCAGGCTCATCCTTTCTGCCGGCGTTTACAAGTAAGCGGACAAGTTCCGATATAGCATAGGACAGGTTAAGATAATGCGTATATTCCATTCCGTTGTTCATGCTTTCATAATGCAGCGAGTCCAGCCCGGTAAGGTCGTATGCCTCAGCTTTTATCATGCTTGAGAGGGACATCCTCTCCTCTTTGTATTCAGAACTGATAATATTGAAATCGTTTGTTTTGAACATTATGTAAATGATATCGATATCGCCTGCTTTCCCGCAACCTGTGTGTGTTTCTATGCCTCTGGAATTAAGCTGTTCCAGTGCAGATAGCAGTTCTCCTTCCGGTTCATAGTCGCTGAACACTTTCATATCAGTGATACGGTTCAGCCCCTTGTTCCAGTCAGCTCCGCTGTGTCCGTAATAAGGTCCCGCGACTATGATACGGGGTAAGGTCCCTTCTCCCAGGACTCCATCGCTTATCATCTGTGCAAGGTTCCTCGCCTCTGCATCGATAACATTCCATATACCTCCCATCTTATTCGATTTTGGTCCTGCTTCTTCACCTGCTATGACTATGAACCTGCTTTCCATTATTTTTCCAGCTCCCATTTTTACATTTTCTTTATATTGACTATAATATATGAGAATATCTGAACTGTTTGAAAGTAAACCATTTTTCAAAAGATCTACCATCCAAGTAAACCACTGACTGGTGTTGAGCCGCGCCTGATGAGATACTTTCTTAGCTCATCGGCTGCAAACAGCAACAACGCAAACGGTATAGCCAGCAGTACATATTCCGGTGGGACAGGTGCAGTATTGAAATTTTCAGAGAAGCTTCAGGGGAGGGTAATGAATGACACGTATGTATTCCACAATCCGGTCGCGATAAAGTTCACAGCCAGGGCTGCAAGCAGAAGGCCCATCAGTCTTGTGAATACCAGCATCCCGGTATATCCCACGAATTTGTATATCCTTCTTGAGAACCTGAACAGCACAAGGCTGATGGCGAATGTAAGTAATATCGATACGATGACACTGATGCTCTGTATCACAGAAGCTGCACTGCTCATCAGCACGATAACTGTGGATATGGCTCCAGGTCCAGTAAGAAGAGGCAGAGCTATCGGGAATATCCATATGTCGCTGCGGTCAATGGAACTATCTATCTCGCTATCAGTTATGCTTTCGCGGGAAACTTTCCCAAGTATCATATCAAACGCGACTACAAAGAGAAGGACACCGCCCGCTATCCTGAGCGAATCTATGGTTATGCTGAAGAAATCCAGGATAAGGCCGCCTGTAAAAGCAAAAAAGAGGGCTATGATACAGGCAAGTATCACTGATTTATTTGCAATTATGTTCTTCTCTTCAAATGTTATGTTGTTCGTGAGCGAGACAAAGGTCACGACCCCGCTCAAGGGACTGACTATAGCGAAAAGGGAAAGAAAAGAGCCAAGAAAGAATGCCATGTCCTGCACTGTGATTACTCCCTACCGTTTTTAGAACCATTCTTACTATACATAACATTTGTGGTCTCAATTTATGATAAATGGGCGTTAAAGGTAAAGAAAGCCTTACGACTTCATTTGTAGGGATGACTGGAGTCTTATTCAGAATTATATCTGCCTATTACAGTTAACTACATTTGTTCTTTATTTTACTTATCAACAAAATAAGTGCTGAAGTTTTAATAGCGCTATAATACATGGCTTTGTATGAATATAGTACGTCTGGTCAAATTCAGCATCCATGCATAATTCACTAAGGTTTAGGTTATATAAAAATAGGACGTTGTATGTTATGCGGGTCGTGGGGAATGAGCCGCAATCTGGGAGGGGATTATTTGAGAGATGTTGGGGAACATCTCGGATTCGTTAGGAGAGAGGCGCCTTAAAGCGTGGTGGTTTCCAGGCGCCTCATCTTACCTTGAATTGTACTGTTTTAGTCTATAACGTAGATTCTAATATAAAAGTGAATCTGATTGTTTTTGGTATTTGCCTAAAACAGTCAGATTTTTGTGGATTTACTTTTATTTTGCCGGTTCAGGCATTATTCTCTCAGAACAGCAGTTCATACCTGCAGACTGCATTTGCCGGAGGCGTTCTCAGGTTCAACATGAATGGTCGTGCCGGAAAGATATGTAACATGCCGGGCCAGTGAGTTCCTGACTTCCCGGGTTATGTCGTGACCTTCTTTTACTGAAAGATTTGAATCCACAGCAATTGTTATTTCCGCATGCATCCTGTGGCCTATCCATCTGACCTTGACATCAGTTATATCCAGAACCATTTCGATGTGGCCAATAGCATGCAATATATCATCAACCACTTCCGGATCGACACTGTCCATCAGCCTGCCAAATACCAGCTTCCCCGAATCCCAGAACACTTTCAATATGGCGACGGTTATGAAAATAGCAGCTATCGGGTCTGCAAGCGGGTAACCAAGCCAGACCCCGATGGCACCCAGCAGGACTGCAAGGCTTGTCAGGCCATCGCTTCGGGCATGATATCCGTCTGCCATAAGCGCGGCGCTACCAATCTCCTTTCCAATCTTTATCCTGTACTGTGCTATCATTTCATTGCCTGCAAAACCCACTATTCCTGCAAGGGCCACAACTTCCACATAAGCTATGGTTCCGGGATCAAGCAGAAGCATAATGGCGTTATAGGCAGCAAACAATGCACTGAATAGTATCAGGGCTACTATGGCCAGTCCTGCCACATCCTCTGCACGCCCATATCCGTATGTGAACCTTCGGTTTGGCTTCCTGTTGGCTATAGAAAAGGCTATCCACAGGGGTACTGTAGTCACAGCATCGCTAAAATTATGGAACGTATCTGCAAGCAAAGCCGCACTGCCCGATATATACACAATGACAACCTGGATAGCTGCAATCACAACCAAGCCCATAAAAGATATTTTGACGGCTCTTTTCCCCTTCTCCGTGCTCAGGATCAAAGGGTCGACAGTCCCATGCTTACCTGCGTGTGCAGCGTTTGGCCCACCATGAAAAATTTTCATGAGCACCTGTCCTCCACTCCCTGCTTTAATATCCCTATTCCTCCCTTTTGTCCTTATGAGCGATATGTATATATCTCATTTCCGATTTTGCATTATTGCGACCTATCAGGCAAGCCTGCATTCTCTTTTATTATTGCAACTGCCTCTAGCGTGCATAAACAGGGCGAAGTCAAACCAACTTGTGCAATTATTCGACTTATGCATATTATTTGGTAAATATCTATATATATAAGTTATTCCTATTACCGCCTCAACCGGAGTAAAGTAATACTCGGGTATTAGTGGCATGGGGTCTATTTCCATCAAAACTACCTCCTAAATACTACCTCCACTTACCCATCCACTAAGGGAGGGCTCTGCCGCTGGCTGGAGCTCTCTCCTCCACACAACTTTTTGAATCATTTCTGATGTATGAGAATGAAGCCATAGCTCTGCAGGTCAAAACAATGAACAAACAAAAATAGTACCCTCCTATATTTTAAAGTAAGTATAAGCAGGGATAATAGATTACTGGAAAAAGGATAGGGTTACTGCGAAACAAGTTCTCTATGTACTCTGTACCATATATCCTGAACAGTCCCTGTAAAAATGTCGTCTTTATACTCAATAACTGTTCTGCCTTCAAGCATTGCTTTAGTGGGGTTTTCGCTCAGAGGGAGTTTGCCTATGACCTTCACACCATTTTCCCTGCAATAGTCTTCTATATGTGTTGTTTTTTCTGCATTGATGTCACATCTATTGATGCAGACAATTGTCTTTATCCTGAAGTGGGCAGCGACCTTGATAACTCTTTCAAGATCATGTATCGCTGAAACACTGGGTTCTGTGACGATGAACACAAGGTCTGTGCCGGATATGGAAGCTATCACAGAGCAGCCTATTCCCGGAGGGCCATCTATAATGATAAGGTCGTTGCCATGCACTGTAGCCATCTCCGCTGCATTTTTCCTCACCATTGAGACCAGCTTGCCTCCTGTCTCTTCCCCAATGCCTAAACGTGCATGAACGAAAGGACCGAACCGGGTCATGGATCTGTACACCTCCCCGGCTTTATGCTCATTCATTACGATAGCCTCTTTCGGACAGACAAATGCACATACTCCACAGCCTTCGCAGGCATGTGTATCGATCACAAATCTTTCAGTGATGGCACCAAATCTGCATCCTTTTTTGCATGATCCACAAGCAGAGCATTTACTTTGATCGATCGCAGCCACCTTCATGCCGTAGAAATCCAGCTTGCTGGTCATTACCGGGTCAAGTATCAGGTGAAGGTTCGCAGCATCCACATCACAATCTGCTATAAGGGCATTATCTGCAAGGGAGGCAAAAGCTGCTGTGAGAGTTGTTTTGCCTGTGCCGCCCTTACCACTGATAACAGTTATTTGCTTAACCATCTCAACACCTGCCTGTAAGCACTTGCAGTTCTCTGAATGTATCCAGGAATCTATTTTTCCACTGGGGCATTCGGAGCACGAAAGGAACACCTTCGGAGTATAGTTCAGCTATCTTCATATCGTAGGGTATCTTCATAAGCACAGGAATGTTGTTCTCGGAGCAATAATCCTCCACTCCTTCATAGCCGGTACCATGCCTGTTGATGATCACGCCATATGGTATCTGCAGATCCTTTACCAGCTCTACAGCAAGTATCAGGTCATGCAATCCAAACGGAGTAGGTTCTGTGACAAGTATGCAGAAGTCTGCCCCGGTTATGGATGCGATGACCGGGCAGGAAGTACCCGGAGGAGAATCTATGATCACTGTCCTGCTGTCATCGATGTGTTCTTTCAGGGAACGTATAATCGGCGAAGCCATCGGCTCACCGATATTCAATACTCCCTGGTACAGTTCTATTCTGTGGGTATGGGAAACTGATCTTTCAATGGAACCAATCACCTGGATCGTTTCGGAGATTGCACCTTCCGGGCATACAAGGGAACATGCGCCGCAGCCGTGGCATAGTTTGGGAAAGAGAATGACACCTGTTAATAATACTGCAAGGGCATTGAAGCGACATGCTTCTGCACATTTACCGCATGAAGTGCACTTATCTTTAGAAATGACAGGTACCTGCGTTCCCACGTCTCTTAGTTTTTGGAGCGGGTGGTTCAGGAACAGGTTACAGTTTGGTTCCTCTACATCGCAGTCAAGGAGCTGGGCATTTTCCAGGGACAATGCAAGATTGACAGACACCGTTGTCTTGCCGGTGCCGCCTTTACCGCTTGCTATTGCTATCCTCATGGAGCCTCAGCTACTTGCACGAATATGTATGAAGGGTCCGATTAGTTCAGTGATGATGATGGTGGTGGTCGTGATGATCGTGGTTGTCGTGTGAACTGCAGGCATTGTCCTGATTTGCCTTTTCCAGCTTTCCTTCTTTCCACGCATTCAGAGCATCCTGGATCGTCCCCTGTGCTCCTACAAATACTTCTATTCCGTACTCATCAAACATTGCAACAGCTTTCCTGCCCAGTCCTCCGCAAAGCATTACATTCACAGCGTTCCGGGACATTAGTTCAGGAGGCAAACCTACTCCTCCGTTGTGTTCACTGGTGTTGGGTAGTATTGAAGTTTCCCCGGTCTGCGTGTCATAGATAATGTAGTTCAAAACTTTACCAAAATGCTGTCCTACCTGGTCTTCCAGGCCGTTTTTACCCATAGATGGTATACTGATCTTCATATTTTCACCTTTAACTATCATTATTTCCAAGGAATGCCTGCACAGCTTCCATAGCTTTCATTTCTGGGAGTTTCACTATCTTTATGCCTGCAGCTTCCATAACTGACATGGAGTTAGGGCCCGGATTCCCGCAAATAAGAACATCGACTCCCTTGCCTGCAATATATTGTGCGGCCTGTACACCTGCACCCTGCGATGCAGCAGCATACGGATTATCAGCGAATTCAGTATGCAGGCTGTCCGTATCGACGAACATAAAATACATGCATCGTCCTAAATGCGGGTCAGTTCCTGCTTCAGGACCCTTGTCCTTTGTGGTGACACATATCTTCATTTTACTCACTTTTTCAGGTACGTGCTCTATATGTCAGCAATCATGTTTTCTGCTGAATATATTCTAATATGAGGGAATATACATAAAGTTAATCCACAATACTTATGTATTTACTCATTTATGGGATATATTCAAAGCTATGAGGTCGCCAGGCTCATGAGAAAGTATATATGAATGATAGCCTTTGTGAAAAATGCTATGAAGGAAAGAGGACGTCCGAAATGCCCAAGGCGTGTGGAGCACACTCCTGATGTGATCTATTTTAAACCCAGGGGAGTGCCTTTATGTGAGCTGGAAGTGGTCTTTCTCGCAGTTGAAGAGCTTGAAGCCCTGCGTCTGGTAGATATCGAAGGTCTCACGCAGGAAGATGCTGCATATCAGATGGGGATATCACGGAGGTCCTTCTGGGAAGACCTGCAAAGTGCCAGGAAAAAGGTAGCTATCGCCTTAACAACCGGGAAGGCTATAGAAATAGCAGGCGGAAATTACGTAAGCACTAAGGGACACACTTAACCGGCTATGTAATGATGATGACTTATCCGTCAGGATAGGTTAACACCCGGCTCAGTAATTACAATTTCATTCCTTTATGATCATCATTGGATCACCCACGCCCACAATAGTTATCCTGGTTTCCAGAGGCGGATAAGGCCAGTTCTCCGGGGCAATGTTCACCACCGATACGTTTACCTTCGTTTCTTCCCTGCTGACACCACAGCGTGTTTCATACTCATGCACTATTTCCAGCCCTATCTGCCTTGCCCTATCAAAGGCCTCTCTGTAATCTACAACCTGTTCCCTTCCTCCCGGATAGAATATAAGGAAATCCTCGGTCGGTTTTTCGATGGACGACGGCATAATTAACACCTCCACCCTTTTGACACCTTTTCCGGCAAGAGCTCCCACTGCATTTCCGACATCTGCATGATCGGGTACTATTATCTCGCCGTCAAGGAAAGCAGCCATTTCCTTAGCATATGCCCTCACAGGCCCTCCCAGCAATACTATGGGCAATTTCACACTGAACTTTGCCGGATACAGGCCGCTCAGCATTTCGTCCACAAAAGGCCTGGCACGTTCAGGTAAGAGAAAGGTCATCTGGTTACGGGCCATATTCCTTGCAACGTGTTCTTTTACCGATGTGCAAAATTCATATTTTTTTATGCCAGTATAACGGGACAGAAGTTCAGCACCCGCGTTGGCAGCATCTACGTCCCAGGCAGTATACTCTCCTCTCACATGCAGGGCATCCGTGGGTGTAAAACCGATAGCTTGCACCAGTCTCTTCTTTATTAGAGAGTCTATTGCCTTGCCAGAAGGCATAGCATGCAGCGCTTCATTAAGTTCATTTATGCTTACCGGCTCGTTCCCGATATGCTGCAGTATCTCAGCTTCCTCTTTGCTCAGGCCATTGACGCTGTACTCGGTCCTGACCAAAAACTTCGTAGGCTGGTAATTCTCACTAAGTGATTTGCGTGGAATCAGTCTCATAAGGTTGAGCTTCTGCAACAGGCCTGCATACGTGACGGCAGCAACGCATAAAGGAATAACACGCCTGGGGCCGATCATCACTTCACCGTCCATGACCCATACATGGCTGTCACCACCTGTTGCCGAAGTTTCCATCTTCATGGCTTTAACGCGTGTTTTCCATCCTCCTATAACTGAACCTGAAGCACTTATCTCAGGCACGCCATGATATATTGCAGATATGTCAGTACTGGTGCCTCCTACATCTATAGCTGCGCATGTATCCAGTTTGGCAAGGTAGGATGCTCCCAGCAGGCTTGCAGCAGGCCCTGAGAAAATGGTCTCGATCGGTTTATCAAGTGCATCCTCCAGATTGTATACAGATCCGTCGCATTTGAGCATCAGCATTCTTGCATTGATGCCCCTGTTGCGAATATCTGCCATTACGGCGCTGACAAAATGATGGGTGATAGGAATCAATTGAGCATTCAGGACAGCAGTCACTGCTCTTTCATAGGCCCCCAGCTCCTGGCACAGCTCATGGCCGCAAACAACCGGTTTGCCTGTGATCTCCTGGATCACTGATTTAGCCTTCAGTTCATGTTCGGGGTTCCTTGTACCGAAGAAGGCGGAGATGGCATATGCCTCCACTGTGTCTTTTGTCCGGCTGCCAAACTCCCGGATAGATCCGATGTCCAAAGATGCTTCTTCTTCGCCACTGGGACCATGGCCGCCTGATACAACTATTAGATCCGGCGTAGGGAATTCCATGTCTGCAGGATGCTGTCCTATGAGTACAAGTCCTACAGGGGTTCCCGTACCTTCAAGCAATGAATTAGTAGAAAGCGTGGTCGAAACTGACACCAGGTTTACCTTGTGGAGCAGATCATGATCAAGCGAATCCAGGGCCCTACTTATACCGACCTGCAGGTCCGGGTAGGTAGTAAATGCTTTTTTTGAATCAACGACAACACCATCGGATCCCCTCAAAAGGACCGCGTCTGTGTACGTCCCGCCGGTGTCAATACCAAGACCGTAATGCATTGTACTTCTTCTCCTTTCTCTTTACTGTCTATTAAACCCTATTTGCGAATTAATACTTAAATCCTTTGCAATATTATTATATATTTCTTCTCTTTTGTGGATAAATTCGTGCTATTTTGATAAGAACACTGAGCAAATGGCCTTTTTGCTTTCAAACCTGATTCCAGCTTAAAATGTTTTGCATGTATCTTGAGTAAGTTATTTATATTTCTTCTCAGATGAGTATTATTATCTGTAATTGTGGAGTCAAAATGAAGCTGACAGTCGTTTACGATAATGAAGCAAGGAGAGGTCTACTGAGCGGATGGGGTTTTTCTTGTTTAATTGAAACTACCGAACATAATATCCTGTTTGATACCGGATGGGACGGCCATGTATTGCTGGACAACATGCGCACGCTCTCACTATCTCCGGAGGATGTCGATATCCTCGTGCTTTCTCATCAGCACTGGGACCATATCGGAGGTGTGCCGACTTTCCTGAATGCGAACCCGGATGTTGATATCTATGTCCCGGCCAGTTTCTCGAAGAATCTGAAAAAAGAGATGTCGACAAGGCAAAGCCATCCGGGCAATTCCGCATCTCTTTCAGGGAAGGACATTTCTATTTATCCAAGGATGTATGAGGTAAAAGCTCCCCGGGAAATATGTAGGGATGTCTACACGACAGGAGAACTCGGAACCGACATTAAGGAACAATCCTTAGTACTTGATTCCGGTAAAGGACTGTATGTACTTGCCGGGTGCGCACACCCCGGTCTATCTGCAATACTGAGCGCAGCCTCATCGTTTGGCACTGTTGCTGGTATCATTGGCGGTTTTCATGACAGTCGGGAACATGGCCTGCTCAAAGACCTAGAACTGATCGGTGCAGGTCACTGTACGGCTCACAAGGATGGGTTCCGGCAGATGTATCCTAAAAAGTTTGCAGAGATATTTGCAGGATACTCGCTCGAACTTTAAGGAATCCTCTTTCTGTTACAAAATAAGTGCAAGGTTATCCCAGTTAGTTCATGAATTGCATCTCACTTTCAGTCATCAACCGAACAGGCTTCGGCAACTATTGATAAAGTATCCTGCTGTCATGTTAATGCCGGAGAATATGACTGAAAGCACTGTAAATGCCAGAAGATACATATTATATAGGAATATCCTGGTCAGTGCCTCTTCTGTGTTCACGTCAAGTGCATATGCCAGGATATTGGCTAACAAAATAAGCAGGAACAAAGCAGGTAATCCCTTTGCTGCGCCTTTGAGGTCGGCAGTGCTCAGGGCAATATGGGACGAAACGCCAAAAGCCAGGAACATGTATATCCAGAAATTGATGTTGCCGGCGTTAGACAGGTCGAACAGGCTTGATACTATGCTCAACAGAAAATCGGCCATGTATCCTATACCTGAAGGTCCCAATGCGGCCAGGCTGCTAAACAGCAGCATCTGACCCGTAACCTCCCTGAAAACGCCTGGCAGCAGCAGATACATGCTCACGATGAGAAACACATTGGCGCTTAAGATAGGGCCTATCCCTATGAAGAAATTCCCCATGCCCTGGTAAAGACTTTTCCTTTTATAACTGTGCCTGACGTAGCCAAGGGTGCCATCCTTGCTCTTGAGGTCCAGCAGTTTCACTTTCGTGACCATATGCCTGAACAGCCAGCACATGAGCAGGTGTCCGGTCTCATGCACCGGCACTCCTATCCATGCTGTCAGAAGAAGAGCTTTATTTCCTATATTTTTTCTAAAATATGTGTTTGCACGTTTTTCCATGCTGCCCAGCAGGAGACCCAGCAGTAGTACAGGACCTACGAATGCCAGCAGTTCCAGCAGGCTCAGTTGCAGTATCTTTAATATCTCAGGTATCATCAATTGCCCTATTCTTCCGCTTTCAGGCTAGACTCAAATCCCTTTCTTTGGGAAATACGCCTGGCTAATGATATTTTCAAATGTACTTCTATATATTGGTAATAATTGCCTGTTTTCTTTAGTCGGTATGAAAACCAGGGTCTGAGATCAGTTTTTTTAATTAAAGTACTTTACCAATTAAAGTAATGATATGATATCCCCAGTATGTGCTGCATATCTCATGGTTAAGTACTTATTTGATGAACATCGGATGTTCTTTTATGTGGGGATATTTAGCTGCAGGAAAAATTCTGTCACGCAGGCAATACCTCCCATTTGATGAAAGGTGATACACATGGGTGAGAAAAAGGATACAAGAAAATATATTGAAGAGCAGTTCAGGGAATTGAAGGATAACCTGTCCCGGAACATCAAAGAGATGGAACTGGATAAGGAATTCGACAAGCAGACTAAAGATATAGCCGAATATGTGGATACTAGCATCCGCAGGGTCAAGGAAAGCATCGCAGAGAGAACCGCGGGTGAGTCCCCGGTAACCTTCATGCCTTTAATAGGTGACGATGCACCTTCATTCAAAGCAGTCACGACTGCGGGTGAGATAAATTTCCCAAGGGATTACAAAGGCAAATGGGTCATTCTCTTCAGTCACCCGGCAGATTTCACTCCGGTCTGTACGACAGAGTTCATGACATTCGCAAGTATGGAAGGTGAGTTCAACGCTCTCAACTGCCAGCTTATCGGCCTGTCCATCGATAGCATCTATGCACACATTGCATGGCTTCGGACCATCAAGGAGAAGATAGAATACAAGGGAATGAAAGATATGGAGATCAATTTCCCTGTGATTGCAGACCTTAAGATGGATATTGCAAAGAAATTCGGTATGCTTCAGCCAACTGCTTCTGACACTCAGGCTGTCAGGGCCGTTTTCATGATCGACCCAAAGGCCAAGATAAGGGCCATACTCTATTATCCGCTATCTAATGGCAGGAATATGGACGAGGTTATGAGACTGCTTAAAGCCTTGCAAAAGTCAGACGCGGAGGGTGTTGCAACACCGGCTAACTGGCAGCCGGGCGATGATGTCATTATCCCGCCACCAGGTTCATGCGGAGTAGCAAAGGAGAGAATGGAATCTGCTGAAGATGGCAAATACTGTCTTGACTGGTTCATGTGTTTCAAGAAACAGTAATATCTGGATTGACGGATCGTATTGATCCGTCCTCTTTTTTGAAACCGCAGAAAATAGCTTAATTTTTGTTCTCTTCTTCTTCCAGTGCCTTGCTGACAATTTTCATTGCGCACAGGTCACCACACATGGAACATGCACCGCTGCCGGTTATCCTGCTTTCCCGGATATGCCTTGCACGCTCGCCATCGATAGCAAGGCTGAATTGCGTTTCCCAATCAAGGTTCCTGCGGGCGTGTGCCATCTTGTCGTCAACAGCCCTTGCTCGTTCCCTTTGTCCCTCTTTTGCGAGATCTGCGGCGTGAGCTGCTATTTTTGTCACGATGGTACCTTCCCTGATATCATCATTTGTCGGAAGGGCCAGGTGCTCTGCAGGTGTGGTCATGCACAAAAAGTCCGTGCCGCACATGCCGGCGAACGTCCCTCCGATGGCTCCTGTGATGTGGTCGTAGCCGGGGGCTATATCGGTGACCAGGGGCCCGAGCAGGTAGAGCGGGGCGTTGTCGCAGAGGCTCTTCATTCCTTTGACACTCAGCTCTATCTCATCGATTGGTACATGTCCGGGGCCTTCCACAAAGCACTGCACGTTTGCTTCCCTGGTCCTTTTCACAAGCTCTCCGAGGGTAATGAATTCCATAAACGATGGCCTGTCTGAGGCATCGTGGATGCAGCCGGGCCTCATACCGTCCCCGAGACTCACGGCCATGTCGTATTCATGGGCTATCTCCAGAAGGTAGTCATACTCTGAATAGAAGGGATTGTCCTGTCCATTGTGTATCATCCAGGCGAAAGTGAATGAACCTCCCCTGCTGACAATGTTGGTGATCCTGTCACCTTTTTTGAGACGTTGTATGGAGTTGAGGTTAACTCCTGCATGGACTGTGACAAAGTCCACTCCATCCTTTGCGTGTTTACGTACGGCGTTGAACATGTCGTCAGAGGTCATATCGACTACGGCCTTCTGGCTGGCTGCTGCCTGGTAGATGGGAACAGACCCTATTGGTAACTCCACAGCATCCATTATCCTTTTCCTTATAATATCCAGGTCTCCTCCGGTGGAGAGGTCCATAAGAGCATCAGCGCCGTATTTCTGTGCTGTTCTTGCCTTTTCTACTTCGTCGTCTATATTTATGTAGTCTCTTGAAGTGCCTATGTTCGCATTGATCTTGGTACTGAGATACTTCCCGATGCCAATCAGTCTGCACTCCCTTTGCGTATTATTGGGGATCGTTATCGTGCCTTTTGCAATGCAGGAGCATATTGTCCTGGCTTCAATTCCCTCATTCCTGGCGACTATCTCCATTTCGGGAGTGATGATCCCCTTCTTTGCATCTTCCATTAACGTCATTAGTTTTCCTCTTTTAGTTACTGAGATTGCTCCCTGTTCCGGACTTATCTATTGGCATGTTCCTTGCTCTTTTTATATGCGATACTTCACCGTATTACATAAATATGTCTCGTGTGCCAGCGTATGGCCTGACCTACTTTTATGTATTATCAGGACATACGCACAGACATGTCAATAGTCGTATTCACGGAAAAGAACAAAGCAGCGGCACAGATTGCCAGTATACTGAGCGAAGGGGGGTTCAACCGGGCATCAATAGAGGGCATTCCGGTATACGACTTCAAAAAAGATGGGAAGGAATGGAGGATAATGGGGCTATCAGGTCATATCATGGGATATGATTTTCCTCCCGAACTAAATAACTGGAGGGGCTGCGATCCTGCAGTGCTTCTTGATACTCCCCCTGTGAAGAACGTGACCAAGCAGCCCTACGCAGCAGCAATAGCATTGGTTTCAAAAGGTGCCGATGAGATAATACTTGCATGTGACTTTGACCGGGAAGGGGAGAACATTGGCTTTGAGGCCAGGTCCCTTGCGGAGAAGGTATCAAAGTCCCCTGTGAAAAGGGCACGCTTCTCCTCCCTGTCCGAAAGCGAGATCAGGCATGCATTTAGCAATCTTGTGGAACCGGACTTCAACCTTGCAATGTCCGCAGAGGCACGCCAGATACTGGACCTTAAGATGGGTGCAGCCTTCACCCGGTTCCTGACCCTGGCAGTCCAGCAAAGGGCGCGTACCAAGGATATCATATCCATCGGTCCCTGCCAGACGCCTACATGCGGGTTCGTTTATGAGCGTGAGAAACTGATACTTGATTTCAAGTCAAAGGACTTCTGGAAGATAGAGGGGACTTTCAGCCATTCAAAGATGGATTTTACAGGTACCCATCGCAGCGGCCATATCCAGGATAAAGCAAAGGCCGATGAGATATTCAGCCGCATAAAAGGCTCCAAAACAGGCATCCTTGCAAAGAAAAGCGTAAAAGAATCCACAACAAGTCCTCCTTATCCGCTTAACACCACCGAGTTCCTCAAGCGTGCTTCCAAGTTCCTTGGGATAAGCCCGGAAAATGCCCTTGAGATAGCAGAGCAGCTTTACCTGTCGGGCTTTACCAGCTATCCGAGGACCGAGACCAATAAGTATGCAGATGATTTCGATTTCAGGATGAAGGTCCTGGGCTTTGCTTCGGGAGAATACCGGGAGTATGCGATGGCCATTCTTTCCAGGCTGCCCATTACATGCAGGAACGGGACCCGTGACGGGCATGACCACCCGCCCATACATCCTATCCGGGCAGCTACCAAAGCAGATGTCGAGAAAAGTGTAAGGATGCCTGATGCCTGGAAAGTGTATGATCTGGTAGCCCGGCATTTCCTTGCTAACCTGATGCAGCCTGCTCTCTTTGAAAAAACGCATCTTGAGATCAGCGTCAAAGGGGAGATATTCGATGCCACGGGGTCTGTAATGAAGGATGCAGGCTGGATGTCGGCATATCCTTTTGAGACAAAGAACGACAAATTCCTTCCTGATATAGCTGTGAACGAGGAAATAGCGATCAAGAAACTGAGCAATATCAAGTCACAGACCACTCCTCCCAAAAGGCTGACAGAGGCCGAGCTGCTGACCCTCATGGACAAATACAAGATTGGTACAAAAGCAACAGCTCCCTCTCATATCGAAACCAACAAAAAACGCGGATATTTTGAAACAAAGGGCAAGACCATCTCAATCCTTGATACAGGGTTTACACTTATGGAGGCTCTTGATACCACAGTTCCGATACTTGTGAAGCCTGACGTCCGGTCTCGTATTGAGGCTCTTATCCAGGATGTGGAAGATGGGAAGAAAGGATTTGAGGCTGCGCTTGAAGAAGGTTCCGTGCTTATCAGGGACATGTATTCACATCTGGTCACAAACAAGGAACAGATAGTCAGGAAAATGGCAGGGACAATCACCGACGAGCAGGTAGCTGCGGACAAGAAGAACTTCATCGGCCAGTGCCCGGAATGTGACCGTTTGTTGCGCATTGTCAAGACCGACAAGGGCAGGTTTGTGGGATGCAGCGGTTATCCGGATTGCAGGCAGACTTATCCGCTACCTAAGGAGGGTGCTCTTGTAATAGCCCGGTCAAAGCAGTGCAGCAAGTCTGGTATAGCTGTCCTGAAAGTGGGTACAAAGTACTACTGGTCTGTAGGTATAGGTCCATGTTTTACTTGCGAGCTTGAGAAAGTGTGCTTCCCGCCTGATGTCATCGGCCCCTGCCCTAAATGTGAGGGATCGATGTTCATTCTTGCCATGAAGGATACTCGTTTTCTGGCTTGTACCCATAAATGTGGATTTACACAATCCCTTCCCAAGGAAGGCAAACTGACACTGGCGGGTGAGTGTGAGCAGTGCGGCTGGAAGAAACTGGGTATAAAAGAAAAAGACAAGGATGCAAGGGAGTTCTGTATAAATCGGCAGTGCGCCTCCAGGAAGTTAAAAAAGGCTTAATCAAGAAAACTTGATTTATCATTAAATCAACAAATCTTGTATTACTCCAAATTTGACAAAAATTTAAATATATGGAACACATTCTAAGACTTGGAGACGAAGACTGTCCATACTACACAATAAAGATAAATCGCAATCATACCCCTTCTTTGGTTGGGTCTGCGAAAAATCTACCTCCTTTCTCCACAATCATTGTCTTCGTCTCCAAGCCTCCATATATTTACTTCCACTCTTCTGCATACTTTTCTTCATAACATATATTCTGTATGTCTTTTCTTGAGGATCTGGCATTTTTTTCTCTAGGATGTCCTATGGCAAGCACAGCCATGAGTTCCATGGATTCAGGACAACTAATAATCAAGTTAACTTTATCTTTGTTGTTCAATATCTCCCCGAGCCAGACCGCTCCAAGCCCCAGCTCGCAGCAGGCAAGCAGCATATTCTGTATGGCAGCGCCCACGGCCTGCAGGTCCTTTGTCCGGTTGTACATTGTGTCCAGGTCAAGGTAAACTGCTATGAGCAGGGGTGCATTACTTACGATCTTGCTGTAATGAGTGCACCCGGCTATCTTTTCCATTGTCTCTTTCTGCTGGATGACTATGAATTTCCATGGCTGGTTGTTAAGTCCCGAAGGTGCCCATCTGCCTGCGTTGAGGATGGTGGTGATGTCTTGCCTTGGGACCTTTACTTCTGTGAATTCCCGTATGCTGCGTCTTGATAGAATAGTCTCGATAGTTCCTGGCATTGCGAACCTCTGGTTAATGATGAGTATTTTGGAATCAAAAATAGAAAAAAGATGTAGGCTGAAGGCCTACTTTTCGTTAAGTCCGCTGTTGAGCCAGGGCATCTTTGCTCTGATCTGCTTGCCGATGATTTCCACGGGGTGCTCCCTGTCCATCCTTTCCATGGCTGTGAGGACAGGCCTGTTCGCTTTGCCTTCAAGCACGAACTCACGGGCAAACTCTCCATTCTGGATCCTTTCAAGTGCATCGTACATGGCTTCCCTGGACAGTTCGTTTATGACCTTGGGTCCCACTGTCATGCCGCCATATTCTGCAGTGTTGGAAACAGAGTACCACATCTTCTCGAGTCCTCCTTCGTAGATGAGGTCGATTATAAGCTTGAGCTCGTGGCATGTTTCAAAGTATGCCATTTCAGGCTGATATCCTGCCTCGGTCAGCACTTCAAAGGACATCTTGATCAGTGAGGCTACTCCACCACACAGGTTAACCTGCTCTCCGAAGAGATCGGTCTCGGTTTCCTCGCGGAAGCTTGTCTCATATACTCCGGCGCGCGTGCATCCTACTCCCTTTGCGTGTGCAAGTGCAAGGTTCTTTGCATTGCCTGTGGCATCCTGGTAAACTGCGATAAGTCCGGGGACTCCTGCGCCTTCCCTGTAGGTCCTTCTGACCATGTGTCCGGGGCTCTTTGGCGCGACCATGTATACGTCGATGTCCTTCTGGGGCACTATCTGGTTGTAATGGATATTGAATCCATGTGAGAATACAATGGCATTCCCAGCTTCAAGTCCTGGCTCGATCTCGCTGTAATATACCTGGGACTGTGTCTCGTCGGGCAGGAGTATCTGTATGATGTCTGCAGCTTTTGCTGCATCTGCCACTGTCATGACCTTAAGGCCATCATCCTCGGCCTGTTTCCAGCGCTTGCTGCCCTTTCTTAAGCCCACGACCACGTCAAGGCCGGAGTCATGAAGGTTCTGTGCCTGGGCGTGCCCCTGGCTTCCATAACCCATAACTGCTATTTTCTTCCCTTTCAGTGCAGTAAGGTCTGCATCATTATCGTAGAACATCTGTGCCATTATCTAGTACCTCTCTATGTGAATATTTATGTGAATGAATCTTATCCGCAAATAAAAATTTGGTATTAACTGTGCTTTCAGCTTGAAACACCTTTCGCCCCTCTTCTCAGGGCGACCTTGCCGGTCCTGACCATTTCCTTTATCCCGAAGGGGCGCAGGAGCTGCTCTATTGCCTCTATCTTGGTTTCGTCGCCTGTCACTTCCACGATCATTGACTTTGGAGCCACGTCGATTATCCTTGCGCGGAATATGTCCACTATCTGCATGATCTCGGACCTGTTGTTGACATCCGAACTCACCTTGAACAGTGCCATTTCCCTTTCAACAGTATCTTCTGCTTTAAGGTCGCTGACACGGATGACATCGATGAGCTTGTTGAGCTGTTTTGTGACCTGCTCGAGGACTTCGTCATCTCCCCTGACCACAATTGTCATGCGGGAAATGGTGGGGTCTTCCGTGACTCCGACAGTCAGGCTGTCAATGTTATAACCTCTCCTTGCGAACATGCCTGCGACCCTTGCGAGTACCCCATGCCTGTTCTCAACCATAACTGAAAGTGTGTGCCTCATTCTTTCCTCTCCAGGTCAAGTATCTCGTTGATAGCAGCACCAGCCGGGACCATGGGTGAAACATTTTCCTCACATTCGACTATGAAGTCAATAAGTGTGGGTCTGCCTGAGGCGATGGCCTTTTCAATAGCAGGGCGGACCTCATCGCGTTTTGTTGCCCTTATTCCCAGGGCACCGTATGCTTCGGCAAGCTTGACAAAGTCGACACTGTCTCTTATACAGGTAGAGGAATACCTCTTACCGTAGAATATTTCCTGCCACTGCCTGACCATGCCCAGGAAGCCGTTGTTGAATATGGCAATGATGACCGGGATATTGTTCTGCACGATGGTCGCCATCTCCTGCGAGTTCATCTGGAAGGAACCGTCGCCTGAAACATCGATGACCACCTTGTCAGGCCTGGCTACCTTTGCGCCTATAGCGGCAGGGAACCCGTATCCCATGGTCCCGAGCCCGCCTGAGGATATGAAGGTCCTGGGCTCTGTGTACTTGAAATACTGGGCAGCCCACATCTGGTGCTGTCCGACCTCTGTGACTATGATGGCATCGGGGCATACTGCATTGATCTGCTCGACGATATACTGGGGCTTGATCTCGTCCCCGGCAGGTTCCATGTAGTGGAGGGGATATTGCTTCTTCCATCCCTCTATCTTTTCCAGCCACTTCTCTGACTGGGATTTCCCTGTGTACTTCAGGAGGTGGGAGAGTATCCACTTTGCATCCCCTACAATGGGTATGTCGACCTTCACGTTCTTTGATATCTCTGCAGGGTCGATGTCAATGTGGATTATCTTTGCATTCGAGGCAAAAGATTTTAGTTTACCTGTGACCCTGTCATCAAACCTTACGCCCACAGCGATCAGCAGATCTGATTCCTGGATGGCGTAATTTGCATACTTTGTGCCGTGCATGCCAGGCATTCCCAAGAACAGGGGATGGTTTCCAGGGAACCCTCCCATACCGGTGAGGGTTGTGGTCACAGGTGCCTGGATCTTCTCGGCAAGTTCTTTCAGCTCAGCGGCAGCATTTGCGCTGATCACTCCTCCACCTGCATATATCACAGGTTTCGCCGATCTCTCTATCTCTGCGGCGGCTTTCTTGATCTGCTGGAGATTTCCCTGGTATGTGGGATTGTAGCCTCTCAATTCCACCTTGTCCGGGTAATAGAAATCGACCATATCTGTTGTAATGTCCTTGGGCAGGTCGACAAGTACAGGTCCGGGTCTTCCGGTGGATGCTATGTGGAACGCCTCTTTAATGATCCTTGGCAGTTCCTTGACATCCTGTACAAGGTAGTTGTGCTTTGTAATGGGCATGGTTATGCCCGTGATGTTAGCTTCCTGGAACGCGTCGTTACCTATCATCGAACTGGGCACCTGCCCGGTAAGTGCCACCATGGGTATGGAATCCATGTATGCGTTAGCTATGCCTGTGACCAGATTGGTTGCTCCTGGTCCTGAGGTTGCAAGGCAGACACCTGTCTTGCCGGTGGCCCGTGCATAACCCTCCGCTGCGTGCGCGGCGGCCTGCTCGTGCCTTACCAGTATGTGGCGGATGTTGGAACTGTACAGTTCATCGTATATAGGGAGCAGAACTCCTCCGGGGTATCCGAAGATGGTATCAACTCCTTCCCTGTACAGGCACTCGATGAGGGCTCTGGCTCCTGTCATTCTTTCGGTAGATCCGGTCATATGAATCCTCTGATTATGATTACTTTTTTAATGAGTATGCGAGCAAATATGTTTTTCAGATCAGGCGATTGATGCCGTTCAGCACGGCTTCCACGGACGCCATCACAATATCGGTTCGTGCACCTCTGGATGTCACCATCTTTCCGTCCTTGGAGAGCTTTACAACCACTTCTACAAGCGCATCGGTGCCGCCGGTGATAGCATCCACATGATACTCTTCCAGCTGTACATCACCAAGGCTCTTGATGCCTTTCTTGATGCTGGCAAGGGTTGCATCCACAGGTCCGTCGCCGACACTTGCCTCTATGACTTCTACACCATCCACCCTCATCCTCACAGAAGCTGTCGGTATGACCCTGTTGCCTGACACGACTGTGTATTCTTCCAGGACGACCTTTGCCTCTCTCTGGATGTTGAGCACGGTTTCTGTAATGGTCTGCAGGTCAGCATCAGTAACTCTCTTTCCGTGGTCCCCAAGCTCCTTTATCCTGTCGAGGATCTCCTGGAGCTGGGTGTCATCAACAGTCAGTCCCATTTCTTTTACAGCGAGGGTGACCGAGCTTTTGCCCGCGTGCTTGCCAAGTACTATCTTGCGCTCCCTGCCTATCACTTCGGGCCGGATGGGCTCGTATGTGGATGTGTCTGCCAAGAGTCCATGTACATGGATACCTGCCTCATGGGTGAATGCATTTCCTCCGACGAGGGATTTGTTAGGGGCCACGGGTATGCCTGTCAGCCTGCTCACAAGTCTTGAGGTCTTGAAGATCTCTTTTGTATTAATGCCGGTCTTACACTTGTATAACCACTCAATGGTCATTACCACTTCTTCCAGCGAGGTATTGCCAGATCTTTCACCGATGCCGTTGATGGTCACATGTGCCTGGCTGGCGCCTGCGCGAAGGGCTGCAACGGTGTTTGCGGTGCCAAGCCCGAAGTCGTCGTGGCAGTGAATGCTTATGGGTGTGCTGATGGCAGATGTTATATCCCTGAATATGGCATCTGTCCGCTCCGGGACCAGCAATCCTACGGTATCACAGAAGCATAACCTGTCTGCACCTGCCTGTATCCCATCAATGTAAAGGGACTTGAGGAAATCCATGTCTGCCCTTGAAGCATCCTCTCCGCTCAGTTCTACGATGAGGCCGTGCTCTTTGGCATACTCGGTGGTCTCAATGGCCATCTGCCTCACGGTCTCCCTGTCCTTGCGCAGCTTCACCTGGATGTGCAGGTCGGATACGGGCGCTACGAGATGAATCGAATCCACGTCACACGCCAGGGCAAAATCCACATCCTGCTTCATGATCCTGCAATAGCTGCAGATCTCAGCGTTCAATCCTTCCGCTGCCACGGCTCTGATGGACTCGCGCTCACCTTCGGATGTGATGGCAGAGCCTGCCTCGATCACATTCACGCCCAGCTCGTCCAGCTTTCTGGCAATAGCTACCTTGTCATCGCTGCTAAGCGCTACACCGGGTGTCTGTTCGCCGTCTCTGAGAGTCGTGTCTAAAAACCGGACATTCTTAAATAATATAATCCCTCACAATTTGTTGTCTGTTCCAATAACAGCGTAGAGGGATATACTGAAGTGCTATATATGTATGACGATTATTTTGTCACGATTGTTCACGTGATGTCAGATTAGCCCCTAACAGGCCTCTTCCAATCCGGCTATATTTTCCGGATACTGCCCCATAGCTACATACAATTCTCTAGGAGGATCACTTTGACATGTAACCCTGCTCAGGCAGAGCAAGTAATATCAGTGTAAAAATGACTACCTGAAACTTAATAAGGATAATTGCCAATATGAATGGGGAGAGATAAAAAGATCATATTCCTGAACGATGGAAACAAAACAGGTAACTGAGAATGGAGAGCTCATCAATGGGTGTATCAGAGGGATGTATGAAAATGGATGATATTAAGTTCCTGATCAACGAGCACAGGGAAGAGATCAGGCAGTTGTTCAAAGCTGAGGTTATTGGTATCTTTGGTTCTTATGCCAGGGGAGAAGAGAAAACTGGTAGCGATGTTGATGTACTTGTAAATTTTGATGGTGGAGCCACCCTCTTTGATCTTACAGGGCTTGGTGATTATTTCGAAAGCATGTTCGGATTACCTGTCGATGTGGTTTCCATGCGGGCCTTGCATCCACTGATGAAGAGCGAAGTATTGAAAGAGGTGGTGTCGTTATGAGGACTCCGTCACTGTATATTTCGGAAATGATTGAGGCAGTATAATTAATTGAAGATTTCACACGGGGTATGGACAGAAATGATTTCCTCGTCGATGAAAAGACCAAGAGCGCAGTGGTGAGACAGTTCGAGATATTAGGAGAAGCAGCCAAAGCAATACCTGAAAGAGTAAGGGTACTTGCACCGGAACTTCCATGGAATATGATCGCAGGAATGCGTGATAGACTGATACACGCTTATTTTGCCGTAGATTATGAACTGGTGTGGGACACCCTATATAATGAACTACCTGAACTTAAAGTAAGACTTGAGTTGCTACGGGCTGAAGTAAAAAAAGATGATGATCCTTAAACCGCCATTTCGATTATTTTGCAACAAGTTTTGTCATGCAGGACTTGTCCGTTGTCAGCAGAGATTTTCCATGCCGCTTGAGTAATTTTTTTGTATTGTCTTGGGCTTGTCACAAAAAACAAAAGGGGATGAGCCCCTGTCCGCTCAGAAATAGTCATTCACACTGAGCATTGCCTTTGCTATGAGGTTGGAGCAATGCTTCAGGTCGGCAACATCAAGGACCTCTACCGGGGAGTGGATGTACCTTGTTGCAACACTGACCACGGTTGAGGGGATGCCTTCCCTTGTGAGGTGGATGGCCGTGGCGTCTGTTGTGCCACCGTCGCCGACATCTGTCTGGAATGGGATATCGTTCTTCTTTGCTGTCTCGGTAAGCCATTTGACCACTTGTGGTGCGGCGATCAAGCCTCTTCCTGCTGCATCTGCTATGGTGATGGCTCCTCCTTTGCCGATGTCCAGCACGGAATCCTTCTTATCGATTCCCGGATGGTCGCCAGGGATGGTCGTGTCGATCGCTATGGCAAGGTCGGGGTTGAGTCCGAATGCGGATGTCCTGGCGCCCTTGAGGCCTACTTCTTCCTGCACCGTACCGACTGCATAGACGGTTGCCTTGATGTCCATCTTTGATATCTGGCGCATGGCATCGACGATAATGGCACAGCCTGCCCTGTTGTCAAAGGCCTTTCCGGTTATCTTACCGTTTGCGAGCTTTTTGACCTCACGGTCCATGGAAACAGGGGTACCTATAATGATCCCCATATTCAGTGCATCTTCCTTGTCGTTAGCACCTACATCAATGAACATGTCATCTGCATTGACCGGTTTCTTTCTTTCCTCATCCTTCATGACATGCGGAGGCTTTGATCCGATCACTCCTGGTATGGGACCTTTCTCGGTATGTACAATTACCCTCTGGCTGTGCAGGGTGGGATCGAACCATCCCCCTATCTTGACAAACCTGAGGAAGCCCTTGTCGTCGATATACTTGACCATGAGCCCGATCTCGTCCATGTGTGCCGCAAGCATAATTGATGGGCCATCGCCTTTTTTGACCGTGATGAGATTGCCCATCTTGTCCACTCTCATTTCGTCCACATAAGGCCTGAGTTCTTCCTCAAGGATCGCCCTGATGTTCCCTTCGCTGCCGGATATGCCGTGAGCATTTGATAATTTAGTGATCAGTTCTTCCATAATAATCATCTTCTGATATTTTCAGAAAAGAATGGGGTTGCAGGAATATAAGGTTTGAGTAATGAGGAAGATAAAAGAAGAAAGAATGGAAAAAAGTTGAGAGTAAGTTATTGGCTTACTCTTCCTTGCGGCGCTGCATGAAGAATGCAAGACCGAGGATTGCTGCTATTGGCAGAGCAATGGTTGGGAACTCAGGGATTGATTCTACCTGCCTTGATGCCTGACCGTATATGAATACACTCTCTGTGTCTACACCAGCTACCTGTATGGTAACTTTGTATACTGTGCCTACAGCTGCGTTCTCATCCAGTGTGAGCTTAATTACGCCAACATCAGTGTATGTTGGGGCTGAAGTTGGTGTGAAATTCGGGTGAGTGAACACAACAGTCAGGTCAGAAGCAGATCCTACACCACTGACAACGCCTGCCTTGTATCCGTATGTTGCACTGTTATTTATTGCACTTGGAGTAAGGTAAGTGGCATGATAGCTGAGTGTGAGTGTCTCACCTGGGTAGATTACCAGTGGGTTCTCAGCTGGATTAGTGCCTGCCTCATTCCATATGCTTGCATCGTGTGTCAATGTTGCTGAAGCTGTTCCCGCCATAGCTACAAGAGCCAGAAGCGTTATTAGTAATAGTCTTTTCATTTTGTACCACCTTTACTTTAGTAACGTTTATATTAAACACAAATACTCATCTTTGTTCCTATATAAACATTTGTAAAAAGACTGATAAATGCTTATCCTCATAATGATGAGGTTATCTTCTTTGTACAGTTTCAATCAGTGTACGATATTTCCTATATTATTAAGCATATATTTCAGGACCCGCAGAAAACCTGCACTTTTGTTGTTTTATGTTTGTCTTTATGAGGATCTGTGCTTTCTGCGGGCACTTCTACAAAGCTCGTTTTAGGTAGTGGCCTGCATTGTGCATCAGCCTGATGAGCTCAAGACGTAATATCTGAGAAATCGAAAAAAGAAGTTGTTTTCTAAAAATAAACAGTTGAGAGTAAGTTATTGGCTTACTCTTCCTTGCGGCGCTGCATGAAGAATGCAAGACCGAGGATTGCTGCTACTGGGAGTGCAATGGTTGGGAACTCAGGGATTGATTCTACCTGCCTTGATGCCTGACCGTATATGAATACACTCTCTGTGTCTACACCAGCTACCTGTATGGTAACTTTGTATACTGTGCCTACAGGTGCGTTCTCATTCAGTGTGAGCTGAATTACGCCAACATCAGTGTATGTTGGGGTTGAGGTTGGTGTGAAATCCGGGTGAGTGAACACAACAGTCAGGTCAGAAGCGGATCCTACACCACTGACAACGCCTGCACTGTATCCGTATGTTGCACTGTTATTTATTGCACTTGGAGTAAGGTAAGTGGCATGATAGCTGAGTATGAGTGTCTCACCTGGGTTGATTACCAGTGGGTTCTCAGCTGGATTAGTGCCTGCCTCATTCCATATGCTTGCATCATGTGTCAATACTGCTGAAGCTGTTCCCGCCATAGCTACAAGAGCTAGAAGCATTATTAATAATAATCTTTTCATTTTGTACCACCTTTACTTTAGTAAGGTTTATCTTAAACAGGCATACTCATCTTTGTTCCTATATATACATTTGTAAAAAGACTGATAAATGCCTATCTTCATAATGATGAGGTTATCCTCTTTGTACAGTTTCAATCAGTGTACGATATTTCCTATATTATTAAGCATATATTTCAGGACCCGCAG
>NZ_JAUXNK010000086.1 GCF_030682845.1 Methanolobus sp.
ATAGATAAAACGAACACAGCCAAAGGTCTTGTTGATCTGGATAATCTGTTCATCATCTGGATAGATCTCGTAAGTGTATCCATAAAGATTATCAGCATTCTTTGGCTTGCGTACCATAAAAAGATCCTTCTTTTTTGTTTGATATGTGTATGCTTTTTTTATTAATATTGGTTACTGGAGTAATGCCTTTGCAGGGACGATGCTAACCCCCGTCTGAAGACGGGGGAATGCGCATCGTAACTTTATTCAAAAAAGTATTATAGAGACTGTTGGATAATAGAGCAGTATGACACTTGCAAGATTTTGATATATAGATGAGTAGTACTAGCATTAGCCCATCTCATCCAATAATGACAACATTGTTAAAATCCCTACAAAGCCAATATATCAATATATAAGCGCTCACCATAAACTACATAAAAGAACGTGATATATAAGATAGAAATTCACCTGAGACCAGGTACCAAATGACTCCATAAATAATAGTGTTCGCACTGATATGAAGGGGTTCCCGGAGGATTTCCATGAAAGTCAAAATCACAGAAACCATTCTTCGAGATGCGCATCAGTCTCTCATAGCAACTCGCATGCGCACCCGCAGCATGCTGCCAATCGTTGACAAACTGGACGAAGTTGGATACTTTTCACTTGAGATGTGGGGCGGTGCAACATTTGACACCTCCATCAGATATCTTAATGAAGATCCCTGGGAGCGATTGAGAGAGCTGAAAAAGCATATGAAGAACACACCCGCCCAGATGCTTCTGCGCGGGCAGAACCTTGTAGGCTACAGGCATTACTCGGATGATGTTGTAGAGAAGTTCGTGCAGAAAGCCTATGAGAACGGCATAGATATCTTCAGGATATTTGATGCCGTGAACGACATCCGCAACATGGAAAAGGCCATCACTGTCGCCAAGAAGGAAGGCGCACATGTTCAGGGTACCATATGTTACACCATCAGTCCGGTACATACCATTGATAAATACGTGGAGCTTGCAACAGGACTTGCAGAACTTGAATGTGATTCCATCTGCATAAAGGACATGGCTGGCCTCATATCTCCGCAACAGGCATATAACCTTGTGAAGGCACTCAAGTCCGCGGTCAACCTGCCAATAGACCTCCACAGCCATTGTACTTCAGGCATGGCTCCGATGAGTTATATGGCAGCCTGCAGGGCTGGCGTCGACATTCTTGATACTGCACTGTCTCCGTTTGCATGGGGAACCTCACAGCCTCCAACCGAATCCATCATTGCTGCACTTGCCGAAAGCAGGCGCGCAACAGGCCTGGACCTGGAGCTTATCTCAGAGATCTCTGCTTACTTCAGGGAAATGAAAGAAGAATACAGGTGCATCCTTAACCCTATATCTGAACAGATAGACACTAATGTCCTGCTCTACCAGATTCCGGGCGGCATGCTCTCAAACCTTGTATCCCAGCTACAGGAACAGAATGCACTGGACAAGTACAAGGATGTGCTTGCAGAGATGCCAAGAGTGAGAGCCGACCTTGGGTACCCGCCTCTTGTGACACCGACCAGTCAGATAGTAGGCACACAGGCGGTACTTAACGTCCTGATGGGGGAAAGATATAAAGTAATTCCTAAAGAGGTAAAGGATTATGTACGCGGACTCTACGGAAGGCCACCACAGAAGATAGATGATGCGATAGTCGGAAAGATAATCGGTAACGAAGAGCCCATTTCATGCAGACCGGCCGACCTTCTTGAGCCTGAATACGAGAAGATGAAGGCAGAAGCTGAGAAGATGGGGCTAATAAAGAAAGAAGAGGACATACTGACCTACATCCTCTACCCTGCAATAGCCCCGGCGTTCCTCAAGGGAGAAGCAAAAGAAGAGGAACTTGTACCTGTAAAGGTAGAGAAGCAACCATCTGCTTCCGCTGCCAACATGGCCTCCATACCGACCGAATTCAAGGTCGAAGTGGACGGAGAAGTGTTCAACGTAAAGGTTAACCCTGTAGGAGGGTCTGTCACTGTTTCAGAAGCACAGGGTAAATCCAGGCCTGATGCTGCCTCAACACCCGGAGCTGTCACCAGCCATATGCAGGGGATGGTGCTGTCCGTGAAAGTAGAGGTCGGAGACAGCATCTGCGAAGGGGATATCGTATGTGTGATAGAAGCCATGAAAATGGAAAATGCCATACATGCTCCTCATGGTGGCGTTGTCAAGGAGATATTCATCGCAGAGGGTGATGCTGTAAGCTCCGGACACGTCCTTCTGTGCATAGATTAACGGAGATCTGTAAATGTTCAAGAAAGTACTTGTCGCAAACCGTGGCGAAATAGCCATCAGGGCCATGCGTGCCTGCAGGGAACTGGGAGTCGCAACCGTAGCAGTATACTCAGAAGCCGATAAGAATGCCCTTTTTGCAATGTATGCAGATGAAGCATATTATATCGGTCCTGCACCTTCAAGCCAGAGTTACCTGAACATGGACAGGATAATTGAAGTAGCCCTGGAATGCGGGGCAGATGGAATTCATCCGGGATACGGTTTCCTTTCAGAGAACAGTGTGTTTGCAAAAAAATGTGAAAACGCAGGCATTATTTTTATTGGCCCTCCCAGCCACGCCATAGAGCAGATGGGAAGCAAGATAGCGGCAAGGAATGCCATGGTCAAAGCCGGTGTCCCCGTAGTTCCCGGAACAAACAAGGCAGTCGCCAGCGAAGAAGAAGCTATCGAGATAGCTAGCTCCATAGGTTATCCTGTGATCATCAAGGCATCAGCCGGAGGCGGTGGGATCGGGATGAAGATAGTTCATTCAAAGGAAGGATTCAAGAACTCACTGCATTCCATCCAGTCCGTGGCCGCATCAGCCTTCGGAGACCCGACTGTTTTTATCGAGAAATACGTCGAAGAGCCACGGCACATAGAGTTCCAGATACTTGCTGATAAATATGGGAATGCTGTTTATGCGATGGAAAGGGAATGCTCCATACAGCGCAGGCACCAGAAACTCATAGAAGAAGCCCCTTCTCCTGTAATGACACCTGAGCTGCGCAAACAGATGGGAGAGACTGCCGTCAAGGCTGCAAAGGCCATAGGTTATGAGAATGCAGGAACAGTCGAGTTCCTCTACTCCAAAGGCAACTTCTATTTCCTGGAAATGAATACTAGGTTACAGGTAGAGCACACCATAACTGAGATGATAACAGGTATCGATCTTGCGAAGCAGCAACTGCGCATTGCGTGCGGAGAGAAACTGGCGTTTAAGCAGGAAGACATAACCATACATGGATGGGCCATTGAATGCCGCATCAATGCTGAGGATCCGCTTAACGACTTCGCCCCTTCACCCGGCAAGATTAAGAGATATCGCTCTGCAGGAGGTCCGGGGATACGCGTGGACAGCGGAGTGCACATGGGATATACAATATCTCCTTACTATGATTCCATGATCTCAAAACTGTCTGCATGGGGACAGACCCGGGAAGAGGCAATAGACCGTATGAAGCGGGCACTCTATGAATATGTGGTTGTCGGCGTGACCACAAACATTCCCTTCCATAAGGCTGTACTGCGCAACCCGGCGTTCCGGGAAGGCAGGCTTACAACTCACTTCATTGACGATCACAAGATCATTGAGGATGTTAAAAGGGTAGTTATTGAAGACTCTGCAAAGGGAGCAACACTGGCATCTGCACTTGAGAACAAGGAGCAGAAAATTGCAGCCATCACTGCAGCAGTCGGCTCATATATGAGCAATGCCCAAAAGCAGACAAAATAATTAAACCTGTGAGTATAATATACAATAGGGAACAAATATTCACTGGTGAGTATCTGTGAATGACAACAAAACCGAAATAATCAGGATACTTAAAGCTGCAGGAAATAAGGCAGTGTCGGGGCAGGAAATAGGGGCGAAACTCGGGATCACAAGGGCAATGGTCTGGAAGTATGTCAGGGACATAAAAAAAGAAGGATACGATATCCAGTCCTCTCCAAAGATAGGATATACACTCCTATCCACTCCTGACATGCTTTATCCGGAGCAGATCAAGATAGGGCTTGAGACAGGTCTTTTCGGAAAAGAGATACTTTATTACGACGAGGTCGAGTCCACGAACAGCATCGCAAAGGATATCGCAGCCAGATATCCTGAAGGAACCATAGTTATTGCGGAGACGCAGAAGAAAGGCCGGGGTCGCCTGGGCAGCGAGTGGCAATCCACGCCGGGAGGTATCTGGTTCTCACTCATCCTGAAGCCATCCATACCCCTTGAATATGCCCCGAGGATCACACTGGTGGCGGGCCTTGCTGTCACCAAGACACTGCGCAGGCTGGGAGTTGATGCCCGTATAAAATGGCCTAATGACGTACTTATTAACGGGAAAAAGGTATGTGGGATACTTACCGAAGTGGATGCTGAAGTAGAGAAGGTGGACTACCTGGTTCTGGGAATAGGCATCAACGCAAATGTAAGACTCAAGGATTTCAGGGAAGAGGTTAAGGAAAGCTCTACAAGTCTTGAAGCAGAGCTTGGAAAACCTGTCAACAGGATCGAACTTATCAAAGACCTACTGTATGAGCTCGAACAGCAGTACATTAAGTTCAAGACCCAGCAGTTCTCAAACATTGTCAGTGAATGGATATCCCTTTCTGACACTATCGGGAAGGAAGTAACGGTCACCACCCCCATGAAGATCATTGAAGGAAAGGCAGTGGGCATTACTGAAAAGGGAGCACTGCTTGTCAAAACAAAAAGCAATGCAAAGGAAGAAGTGATTGCCGGACGCTGCAGGTATGTAAAAACATGAGCTTTTGGTGAGTTTGGCCTATGCACAGAGGATCCTCAGAAACAAAACTCCTGATAACTTTGCTCCTGCTATGCGGCTTATTCTTATCCGTCGCATCAGGAATACAGGATACTGTGCTTATGGACGGTACAGGGATATTCCTTACGACAGGGGAATCGTGGACATTTGAACAGGGATATGTACTTACCGTAAAAAGTGTCAATCAGGGAACCAATGAGGCCTGGCTGGAACTCTCACTAAATGAAAACATTATACGCGAAGGGATATTCCGTGAGAAGGACATGCTGGTTTATTCCCGTGACTCAGAAATCCTGAACATTACAGTGGATACCATTTATTCAAGCCCCACAGGCGAACTGGTCACATTCATGCCTGTTTACCAGTATCTTGATCCACAACTTCCTGCACCTGAAACTCAGGATAACGGACAGGGCGGGCAATCCGGAGAAGAGGAGTCCCGGGCATCAGACGAAGAGGGGGATGGTTTTTCCATACCAGGATTTGGTATTGTGTGGGCGCTTGCCGGAATTATGCTGTCGGGACTGGCTGGGTATTGCTCCCCTGTCAAAAAGAATAAATAATAAAAATAGTGAGAAAAGCTTAAGCTTAGAACTTGAGATTGCCCTTCTCCAGGAGAACTTTAAGGTCTTGAAGGCTCATTCTTGCATTCTTATCAAGTTTTTCCTTTGCCACGACCAGATGTTCTTCCTGCTTTTTCTCATCTTTTTCAAGGTGTATATCTTCCAGTTTCCCCAGATAAATGCCAAGCTCGTCTCTGAGTAATGCCATCTTTGCCTTGATAGGGTCAATCCTCTCCCTCAGAGGAGCAGTGACAGCTATCTTTGAGGATATCTCTGAGTGTGCAAGGTCAGCTTGCTTGCGCAGCTCATCCACCTGCTTGTATAGATCGATCATCTCAAGGTGATATTTCTGTGATTGCTCTGCTAGTTGGTGTATCTCCCCTCCAAGGTCTTCCCCGGAAGCAAAGACATCCTTTGAACTTTCGTAAGCTTCCACAAGCTTCTTATGAACCTCATTTGCATCAAAAGCTGCATCAAGGCGGTCTTTCATAAGGACAAGCCTCTCGAAAAGGTCAATTTCATGTTTCAGAGGAATATCCGCATTCAAGAAGGTATCAATATCTGCGAAATACGCCTTTGAAAGGGTTTCTACACTGCCCTTGGAGAGATTGTTCAGGCTGTCGCGCCTGTTCTTAAGGTCTGAGATCTCACCCGAACACTGGCGTTTTTTATCATCTACTTCATTCCTTGAGGATTTGAGCGAGGAGATCCGTGCGTTTAAAGAATCTCTCTTTGATTTTGCGTCGCGGGCTTTTGCCACCAGGCCCTTTACCCGGGAATTGAGTTCATCACGCCTGGCCTTCGTGTCATCCATGTTGGTACGATGAAGCTTTAACTGCTTATAAATGGATTTTAATTCACGGTCAAGATGGCTTAGCTCGGTACGGAGCTCATCAGCCTTGTTCTTAAGCTCCTTTTCCGTCATTGTTGAAACGTCAGTCATGCTTTCACCTCTGATTCTTCTGCCGGGCTTGCAGATATCTTTTCCCAGTAGGAAAGAGCCTCCTTGTGACTGCTTATACGGTTCTCAAGCCATTTGTATTTGAGATTTAGTTCACCCAGCTCTTTTTCAATGTCTGCCTGAGCCTTATCGAAGTCCTCTTCAGGATATTTCAGGGAGGAAAGTTCAGTATTCGCAGCCACCGCGTCGTGCATCCTTGCCCTGAAAGAATCTATGGATCCCTGGGCTTTAGGAAGCTTTGAAGATATGACAGAGATATTAGCTAAAATAGAACTGACCAGCTTTCCCTCATCCTCGGGTGATAGCGCACTTTTCACTTTAGGGAATTCCTCAGCTACACTCCTCAAATCCTTTTGGACGGCCACATCACTTTCATGTGCTGAGATTAATTCATCAAGCAATTTCTCAGCCTGGTGATAGAATAATTGCCTTTTTTCAGTCAGAACTTCTGTCCGGGTAGCAACGTACTCCTTCTTCTCTTTAGAGGAGGAAATCTGTTCATTCAGTGAACGAACTTTGCCATTGATTTCACTGAACTGCACACTATACTCATCTAAAAGCCTTCTATGCTTATCAATCACCTTATTAAGGAGCTCATTCCTTTCATAAGTCCTGAAAGATGTATTACTGTCATTCTGGTTCTCACCTTCGCTCATAAAACAAACCTCACCGCAGTCTATGCTCTAAATACTTGGGCATGTGCCACACCATCAATAATCCTTACAGAAGAGGGATCCACAATACCACACTTTATAGCGCAGGATACAGCCTTCTCACCAAAGAGATTAAGATTACCTGCTTTGGAGATGATCCCTACTACATCTTCTTCCGAGACTTGATCCCCTTTATAGAAATCCTCGGATATTGTCACGCTGATATTTCCCTCTTTGAGGTTCTTTCCAAGCAGTTCCTCGTCGCATACTGCAACAATAAAGCTTTCTCCAGCCCTGTGAATCTTAAGATACATCAAACCACATCAATTATACTACTTTTATATGATCGTTATCAGGCGTGACCAGATCCCCGGAGCGCCTCATTTTAGCTATAAGCTCCTCTGCATGCTGCCTATCGATCTGTTGAGCCTGGGCTTCAGCAAAGACTTCCTCAAGAGGTGCCTTCCCTCCGGAATGCCTTTCACCCACTGCTTTAATGATTTCCCTAATGACTTTAATCTTATCCCTCTGGCTCTTGCTAGTACCCGAGGCGATAACATCCACGTCCAGAGCACCTGTATCCGGGTCAACACCTACCTGCTTGAGGCAGGAATAGACCATACGGGTGGTTTTCTTTGCATCATCAAGGGTAGCCACATTGCTCAGCCTTACTCTGGCACGTGCCTCTGCAAGCCTCACAAGGGCTTCCAACTGACGCGCTGTAATAGGAACCGGGGAGTCCTTGCCCTCACCCATCTTACGGAGATCCATATAGAACTTGACAAGATGTTCACGCGCAGCCTCTTCCATTATAGGATAGATGTGCCTTCTGGAGTACGCAACATACTTGCGCATCAGTTCAGGATCTATATCGGGTTTCACGACTTCCATATGCTCATCGACAAGTTCCTGGGTGACCTTACTTGACGGAATGTTTCTGCGCTGCTCTGAAAGCTCACCAGCATAATGTGCTTTAAGGATATGTTTGGCGATCTTGGAGTCCATCTCCTCGTTAGGAGTATCAAGGAGCACGAATATCATGTCAAACCTGGACAGAAGAGCAGGCGGCATATTTATCTGCTGGGCTATGCCCTCATACTTGTCAAAGCGCCCGTATTTAGGGTTTGCGGCACCAAGCAATGCGCATCGGGATTTGAGTGTTGCGATTATACCGGCTTTTGCAACACTTATGGTTTGCTGCTCCATGGCTTCGTGTAAGGCACTCTTATCCTCAGTGCTCATCTTGTCCATTTCATCAATTGCAGCGATACCCATGTCAGCCATTACAAGGGCTCCGGCTTCAAGTGTCCATCGGCCGTCACCCAGATCGTCCTTGACAGCTGCTGCAGTCAGACCGCTTGAAGATGCGCTCTTACCGGATGCAAAGACACCCCTGGGAGCGAGTTTCACCATATAGCGAAGCATCTGACTTTTTGCAACACCCGGATCACCCACGAACAGCATGTGAATGTCACCGCGCACCCTGGAGCCATCGGGAAGGTGCTTTGCCACACCTGAAAAGAGCTGCAGTGAAAGAGCTTCCTTCACATCTTCATAACCGTAAATAGAAGGAGCTATCGATTTAATGATCTTTTCATATATTTCAGGATTGCGGCTTAATGCCCGGATCTGCTCTTCCTCTTCAGGCGTTATTTCCAGCTCATCGAACTCCTGGTCCATATATTCCAGTGAATTTGCATGTAACACCAGGTCATAAAAAGGAGATTTCCCCTCTCTTGTTGTCCGTTGGTGGGAGCGGAGCACGCCATTGATGATAACACGGTCCCCTGGTTTGACGATCCCTGCAAGGTCATCCTCCACATCCACGTCCAGGCTCTGAGGCTGCGTGCCTCCCCTGAGATTCTCAGGAGATTCCTGGACCTGCAGTTTCTGTGCATCGATAAAAACAGATTCATTTATGTCGAGCTTAAATGGGCCTTTCCTGCCACATGTGTCATTCTCACATTCAAGAGGTTCCACAAACTTCAATTCTGTCTGCGGGATCCTGGTGACGTGCTCACACCGCATACACTTGAAAGCTGCACTGACTATTTTGGGGCGGACCTCCGTTGCCTTACGGATCATGCCCTCAATTGCAACGAGTTGGAGCAAGTGTTTGCTTCTGAGATCCCTGTTGGGAACCTTGTTCGGTATCCTGATGAAGCGGACCTTTGCATTGTCCAGTGACTTCTCGATTGGAAGATCGATGTTCAGGAGTGCGCTATCTGCACAGGGAGTAACTTCGTCCGGGCGCAGAAGCAGTTCGTCCGCGAGTTCCCTGTCAAATATCTCAAGGTCGGAAAAATCAACATAAATGCTGCGCTGGTCAGGATAATCATTTGCAAGCTGGAGAATGCTATCCCAATAATATTTTTTTAGAAAAGTCCTGAACTTTTCGTCCCACTTACCTTCAGTCATGTTTTACACAAATATATAAGGTTTATAAATCAAGTCGATGCAAGATGTACTTGAAGTAATATGAATATTTCGAAGCATTATTCAGTATCCTTCGTTTTGGGAAGGTTGCGCTGAATACGCCTCAGCACACCTCTTAAGGTCTGAACTTCCCGCTCTAGCAGGACTGCTCTGCCAAATATCCTCTTCAGCATGAGTTTGGTCTTTTCTTTTTTATGCACAGGGTATTTAATGTCATCAAGAAGCTCAAAAAGATGCTCATATAATAGATGAATGTCAGAAGCTTCAGCAAGCCCGTTCTCCCCCGCCTCGATATCGCTCAGTTCGTAGAGGATGACTGCGACTGCATGTGACATGTTCATCACAGGGTATACATCAGATGTAGGAATGGTCATTATCATGTCACACATCTTTAATTCTTCCCTGCTGAAGCCGTGATCCTCCCTGCCAAAAAGCACAGCCACAGTTCCTCTGGAACCTGACAGGCGAGCCTTTATCTCACGGGGTGAATACGCAGGGACCCTCAGATGAAGGTCAAACGCCACACCAGCAATGCCGGTTGTTCCTATGACAATGCTTGCATCATTCACCGCTTCCTCCAGTGAGTTAACTATCGGGGCGCTCTGAAGCAGATCCCATGCATGGGAAGACATGGCCCTTGATTCGACTTCCAGCTTACACGGATTTACAAGTACAAGTTCAGAAAAACCGAAATTCTTCATCGCACGGGCTACAGAGCCGACATTTCCCTGATAGAGGGGTTCCACAAGTACTACTTTGATATCAATTGACATATTTTACAACTGTATCCGGTTTAGATTTCTTATAGTGCTGCCCACATATAAGTGTAATCGAACAGGAAAGCAAAGTGGCTTAAGAATGCCCGTACTCAAAATCCTTTTTGAAGACCCAGCCGCCTGCTGCATATATTTTTAATGCAAATCTTTAAATAATATCGTTACCACACTCATGCAAACCAAACCGGTTACTTATAAGTAAAAAATGGTCTCAGTTCTTGTAACATTTATAATCTTATATTGACATCAGGAGAAAATTGAATGGTATTAGAGTATTATTCAGGTCTGCTCATAAACGGCGAGATCTTTAGGATTAATTTTATAACGGTAATGATATTGGCTAACCTGGCAATCGGCATTTTTCTTGTAGGAATGTATATAAATCTGAAAAAATGGGGCATGGGTTCCACAGGTTACGGGAAAGAACCATCGGGCAGCATCTTCGCGTTCCCCAGAATGCTTGCCCAGCAGATGAGCGAACATGCACATGTGCATAATCAGTCCGTCCTGGAAACCTTTGTCCTTGACATTCTATTCCAGAGAAGGATACTGAGAAGAAGCCCTCTCAGATGGTTCATGCACTTCACCATCTTCTTTGGATGGATGGCACTATTTGTGCTCTCACTTGCTATGTTCGCAGTTGAAATGGTATATATATCTGCAGAGGCAATGGGAATCCATGATCTTCCAGATTTCTTAGTCCCGACACTACTTAGAGACATGCTCGCAGTTCCAAACGACATCTTCAGCTACATACTGCTCACAGGTATTATAATAGCGATATACAGAAGACTGTTCATTGCCAAGATGAGGGAAGCAACCATTGCTTACGACTCCATTCTACTGATCGGCCTTACAGCCATTACAGTGACCGGATTCATTGCCGACGGGATAAGGACTGAAAGACTATGGGGATTCGGCCTCGATCCATCTCTGGCACCACCAACAGCACTTTTCCATGTAGTAATATCATTGCTGTTCTGTATCGCATATATACCATTCAGCAAATACATACACATGATTGCAATACCGCTTGCACTCCTTGCGAACAAAGGAGGAGAATAAACAATGGCAAAGCGCGAACCTTCAGTTAATACACAGAACTTAACAGCCGTCCAGATAATGGAACTTGACTCCTGCAGCCGATGCGGAGAATGTGTGAACTGGTGCCCTACATACGATGCATCAGCACAGGACCCCGGGCTTGCACCAAGGGACAAGATCCTCAGATGGAGAGAATTCATGAACAAGTCCTACGGACTTCGTGCAAGGCTCTTCGGACCAAAAGAGATACCAGAGGAAGACATCGAGAAGTTCAAGGATGACGTCTACAAATGCACAACCTGCGGAATGTGTGCAACAGTATGTGAATCCGCAATCAATACCGTTGAACTCTGGGAGTCAATGCGTGCAAACCTTGTAAAGCGTGGCAACGGCCCATACGGTAAACAAGGAATGTTCATCAAGCTCATCGCAGAGTACAAGAACCCATACATGGCAAACAATGCCGACAGGGTTAACTGGTTCCCCAAGGACATAAAGGTCGAGGACAAAGCCGAGGTACTCTACTTTGGAGGATGCACTGCAGAGCTCAAGCAAAGGAAACTTGCCCTAGCAACAGCACGCGTGCTTAACAAGCTTGGTATCAAGTTCACAATGCTTGGAGAAGATGAGATTTGCTGCGGTTCAGCACTTATCAGGACCGGACAGTACTTCATCAACGACACAGCAAAGGTGAACGCCCAGAAGAACATAGATAATATCAAAGCCAAGGGCGCCAAGACAGTGCTATATGCCTGTGCAGGATGCTACAGGGCTTCCCTGATAGACTGGCCAAGGCTCACTGGCAAGAAACTTCCGTTCAAGGTGGTCCACATCACACAGTTCCTTCAGGACCTCATAGAGAAGGGAGATATCAAGTGGGAGAAGTCCATCGATAAGAAGGTAACATACCACGATCCATGCCACCTGGGACGCCACGTAGGCGTATTCGAGCCGCCAAGAGCTGTGCTCAAGAGCATACCAGGCATCGAGTTCATTGAGATGGAAAGGATTGAAGAGAACCAGCGCTGCTGTGGAGCAGGAGGCGGAGTAAAGGCCGGTGTTCCTGACCTTGCAATGGGCGTTGCAAAGACAAGGGTTGAAGATGCTCTTGAAACCGAAGCAGATCTGTTGTCAAGCGCCTGCCCGTTCTGTAAGAGGAACCTCAGCGACGGCAGGGACGCACTTGGTGCAAAGCAGCTTGAAGTTGAGGACGTTGTAGTCCTTGTTGCAGAAGCAATGGGAATAGACCTTAGCGACGCACCTAAAGAGTGATTTATTCACTCTTCCTTTTTTATTGCGACTTAATGAGGATAACCTAAATATAATCATTTTCTCCATTTTGTTTACATATGGAAATACCCTACGAAATCCTCGGAAAGATATTTATTGCCATTGCATTGCTTGCAATAGCTGGCATAATGTTGGCACTTCTGCTGGGAGCTTACAGCTTCAGAAAGCATAGGATACTCTTTCCGAATTTCATCCTTTTCATACTTTACATGTTCTATGGCCCGGCCAAGATAATCTGCCGCGTTTTCAAAATTAAGGAAACGCTTGTTGATGAGATACTGGTCGAGGTGCGCAACGCTGTGATGCTTGAAAAATTCAAAAATACAAAAGGCAAACGTGTCATATTCCTCCCCCAGTGTATGCGCCATCCCAAATGCAAAGCCCGCTGTGACCCTATAATCGGGTACGAATGCAAGATGTGTGGCCTATGTGATATAGGCATTATCTGTAAAGCTGCATTGAAACACCATTTCGAAGTGTATGTGATACCAGGAGGTAGCTTTGTAAAGAAAATCATCAAAACCCAGCGGCCTGACAGCTGCATAGGAGTAGCCTGTTATCCTGAACTATCGGAGTCAATGCAGGGAGCTTCACCTTTTATGGTAGTACAGGGAATATCCTTGGTTCGCGACGGGTGTTTCGATACAAAAGTTGATGTTGAGGAAGTTATCAGGAAGATGGAGGAATGCAATGTATAGGCTTCTTGGTGAGATAATAACAATTCTGATTATCCTATCGGTGCTTCTGGCAGGCATTGCCCTTGCGGTCAGCAGGATAAGCCTTAACAGACATGTATGGCTTGCAGGTTTCTTTGCAGAGGTGCTTGATTTTTTCTATCTTCCCCTGAAATTCTTCTTCTTCAAGCTATCGGATACAAGGATTCTTGATAAGTGGATGGTATCCCTAAAGAATATTGCTAACCAGAGCGCTTTTGAAAGAACTGGAAAACGCATGATCATCGCACCCCATTGCATGCGCTTTCTTGAATGTCCTGCGCCCTCCACAAGAACCGGGATAGAATGTGTATCCTGCGGAAAATGTGTTTTTTCCAGATTAAAGGAAGATGCTGCCAGGTATGGATACAGGCTATATATAGTAACAGGATCTTCGTTTGTAAAACATGTTATCAAAGAGGAAAGATATGAGGGTGCTCTCCTGATAGCCTGCGACTATGAGTTAAATAAGGTGATGATGGGCTTGAAAGGAAAGAATATTGTTACCTATGGCATTCCCATGTCCAATGACGGATGCTTTAATACAGAAGTAGAATACTGGAGGGTCCTGCAGGTTCTGGAAATGTTTTCCGGCAAGGCCGATAATTGATAATGTGAAGAGATCAGGATGTTTGACCTTATCATCGTGGGAGGGGGTCCCGCAGGCACAGCTGCGGGGAGAATTGCAGGAAAAATGGGGTTGAAGACACTATTGATAGAGAAGGAGTCATTCCCGCGGTATAAGCCATGCGGAGGTGCACTTTCTGAGCATGCCATGTCCTTTCTGGACTTTGAAGTTCCCGAGGAGATCATTGAAAAGGAAGTATTCGGAGCCAGGATCTGTTTCAGGGACCAGGTCATTGAACGTTCAAAGGATCATCGCCTCTCTGCCATAGTCACCCGCAGCAAGCTTGACAACTTCTTTCTTGAAAAAGCAAGGGAAACAGGTATAGAGGACATCACTGGAAAGAAGGTCATTGATGTCTTAGATGAAGATGACCATGTTACAGTCAAAACAAAGGAATCAACCTATATTTCCAGATTTCTTATTCTGGCAACAGGCTCCCAGGGGATGCTAAAGCACCAGGTTCGCAGGAAGGACAATAAAAAAGAATATGGGATATGCATGGTTGCAGAGGTGCCGGAAAATAACGGGACAATTGACAGCTATATAAAAGACGCCGTAGAGCTGCGTTTCGGGGTTGCCGGAATGGGATACGGCTGGATATTCCCGCATGACGGCTACTATTCGGTTGGTACCGGCGGTCTTGCAAATCTGCTGCCAGATCCCAGAAGTACAATTCAACAATATCTGCAGGAGAACAATTTCAACGGGAACTATAAACTTAATGGACATGTAATTCCATGTGGAGGCTACAAAAGGACCCTGGTCAGAGGCAGGATAATGCTGGTTGGCGATGCTGCCGGATTTGTAGATGCATTCACAGGAGAAGGGCTTGCCTATGCCATCAGATCAGGACAGATAGCAACAGAAATCATTGCAGAAGCCCTGGATTCCAGCCTTCATCCGGAACATCTGAAAAAGTATGAGGACAGATGTTATTCAGAATTTGGAGAACATCTGAAATACTCCCTATATTTTGCCAGTATCATGCACCGCTTCCCTGAGAAGGCTTTCAGCATTTTTACACAGGAACCCAAAGTCGTTGACAGATTCCTTGACGTGGTCTCATTCAGGACCGGTTACAAACAGTACATGAAATGGCTCATTCTCAATTTTAAACCCGCATGGCTCCTGAAAAGAAAAAATATCGTTGGGACCAGCCCAGTTGTGAAAAAGAAATAAGGATGTGAGTGAGGAGAATAAGCTCCCTTCTGTTGATGCAATACATTATCCCGCCTGGCAGGATAATGCGCTCTTGCAAGCTGCATTGACGGCATTCGGCTAAGCGTCATATACCGAGGGATGGGCTAAACACCCATTTACCCCTCCCGACTTGCACCCACGAGGATTCGCCGTTCCATCCGCATTCATGCGACCTCAACCTTCCGGCATCACAGCATTAACATGGTGCGGTATCGTTTCTGTGCCAGCATGCAGGATCTGCATGAGTTGCATTGCAACTGCCCGGACTCTCGCCTGGTGCCCTTTACAGGCACTCGTGTGTTTAGATGGTGGGGAGACTTTCCTCAGGCCAAAGGCCCGGCGGCCGTCCTTCCTCTCTCACTGGAATGAGAATGACTCAAGTTAAGGTATATATAAGTATCTCTCTCACCTAAATTCACCCCTCATCCCGTATAAAACATCCAATAAACTTTAGCCAGATAAAGTAATGAACGTGTCAATTTAGGAAAGTTTATTGCTAAGTAGATTTTACTTTATAACTGGTGGTGTATTGCGATATAACAGATACCTTATAATGGGAGCTATCCTGCTTACTGCACTTTTCCTTCTCCTGACTGCTGACATGTTCATCATCTCCCATCCAATATCAGGTTATATTCACTCAAGGAACATGAGCGATATAAAAGCAAGCTACTGGAGCATAATCATTGGCATATTCCTACCACTTGTGATAGCAGGGCTTTATGTATTGGTACGCCAAAAAAGGAAGGAGACTGATAACAGGTAACTTAACTTAGAGCTTCAGGACACCACAGCCGCAGCCACGCCTTATAAGGAAATCCATCTTGCTTTTGATCTCATCCTGGTGGAAATCAGAAAGCAGGTCGTACTCTTTTTTATGTTTATCCATTATGTGCTGGAACATCTTTTCCTTGACCGTTTCCGCATCATTATCAATAACGATGAAGTCATCGTTGAATCCAAGGTCCATGCATTTCATTATTATGACTATGTTAAAACCTCCCTGTGAAGAATAGATTTTAATGGTTTATTAACCTTGTTCAACTATTAAAAAAGGTTAACCTCGTGTTTTCTGTTAAAGGAAGAACGAAGCACCTATAAGGATGAACATGATTCCCGCAATCGTGGAAATGGTCCTTTTGTCCACTTTATCCATTATTATCTTCCCAAGATACACAGCCATGACGGACAGGATGAACAATGCCAGCATCACTCCGACAAATACAAGCAAAGGGTTGTACTGTGTTGCAAACAGGGCTGCTGCGAGCTGTGTTTTATCGCCCATCTCTGCAACAAGGATCAGCCAGAATCCCGACATGAAGGGGCTTTTCAATTCATAGGAGCCTTTGCCTTCATCTTTGTCCTTCTTGAAAAGAGTTATCAGGCCGAGTGAACTACCACCCTATGAATAGGGTGGCTTCCTGCTTCATTCTTTCCTCTTTTGAGGACAAGTCCACAGGCTCTTCCCGTAGTTCCTACGGTGTTACATTCCGATTTGATTTTGCTTATCTAAAGCAAACTTTTTGATATTAATAGCGGCATTAATATCTCTGTCGTGCTTGGTTTTGCATTCTGGACACTGCCATTCCCTATCTGCAAGTGTTAATTTTCGGTTGTGGAATCCGCACACATTACAGATTTTAGTTGATGGCTCAAATCGTCCTATGCGGAGTATTGTTTTTCCAAGCCATTTTGCCTTATATTCCAGCATGGTTACAAACGAACTCCATGAAGCATCTGCTATGCTTTGTGCAAGACAATGGTTTTTCAACATACCGCTAACGTTTAAAGTTTCCAGTGCTACCGCTTGGTTCTCGCTTATGAGCTTAGAGGATAACCTGTGTTGAAAATCATTTCTCTGGTTGCTGATTCTTTCATGTGCCTTTGATACTGCAAATCTGGCTTTTGCCCTGTTCTTTGAACCCTTCTGCTTCCTGCTTAATCTCTTTTGCAAGACTACAAGGCGCGGTATAGATGTTTTAAGGTACTTTGGGTTTTCAATTCTCTCTCCATTGGAAAGAACTGCAAAGTCCTTGATACCTACATCTACCCCCACTGTTGTTTTTTCATCGAACAATGCTACCGGGGGCGCTTCCAGTCCATCGTCTACAAGAATACTGATATAGTATTTTCCGGTCGGGGTTCTGGATACCGTAGCTGTTTTTCCATCTCCGCAATACTTGCGATGTAGTTTTGTTTTTACCCATCCTATCTTTGGGAGTTTTACTTTATTGTTCTCAAAGTCCATGTCATAGAACTGAGGTACTGAAAACGATTGCACCGGATTCTTCCTTGACTTGAAATTTGGAAATCCCGTTTTCTCTCTGAAGAACTTAGTATATGCATTTTCAAGATCAAGAGTAGCACCCTGTAATGATTGAGAATTTACGTCCTTTAGCCACCCATGTTCCTCTTTTAGTCCGGTTAACATTTTATTAAGAGAGAATCTTGATATTGCTTTTCCGCCCTGTTCGTATGACCTGATTTTGTTTTCTAAAGCCCAATTATAGACGAACCTGCATGCGCCGAAATGCTGGAAGAACGATTCTTCCTGTTCTTTTGTAGGG
>NZ_JAUXNK010000093.1 GCF_030682845.1 Methanolobus sp.
GCGTGAACTACTTCTTAGCTAAAGACTAAGAAGCTTCCTGCTTCATTCCCCGAACTTCTGTTCACCATTCCACAGGCTCTTCCCGCAGTCCCTGCGGTGTTTAAGTTATATAACTTGAGATATCAAAGAACATAACTACTTGGCTGTCGTAATTACAATACTAACAATGCTTATATGATATATACTTTATTTATTATGTGACGCTTACATCCCCGAAGCTAAAGACATCGGGGTTTTACGCTTCAGATTATAAAATAGAAAGTAAAGTAAAATGCAGTTCACTTCAAAATAGAGCATAGGATTCTTACGATTATGACACCTGAACAAATTAAACCTGTAATCGCCATTATGAGGCCTGAGAGATATCTGAGTGAGTCAACAGGACTTGCACGATCCATGGGTTTTGACCCTCTTGCAGTTCCCATGGCAGAGCTGAGCAATATAAAAGACAGCGTATACGATGGCTTTTTCTCAAGGGTCATGCAGGGAGAGACTGACTGTGTGATCTTTGCCGGCCCTGCTGAGATAGAATATGCATTAAAGAAAATACCTCCCCCCATGAGACCCCAGTTCATTGAAACGCTTAATAAGAGGCATATTGTAGCTGTTAACCCGGAAACAAAGGAATCTCTAGATGCAGCGGGTATTAAAGTAGATGCAATGCCCGACATATGCAACACTGAAGAAATCGCCGCATACATGCAGGACTATGCAGATGAAGCTATAATCGATGTAGTTTATGGTGCCCCGGGTTCCAATGCATTCACTGACCACCTGCAGGATTTCGGCGCGACTGTATATGAAACAAGGGTTTACAACCTCATCGACCCAGATAAAGAAGAGCAGGAACAGTTCATCAGAACAGTAATGCAGGGCAATATAGACATATTTGCTTTTACCGACCCCACGACCGTACACAACTTCTTCGATCATGCCAAACGACAAGGTCTCGATAAAGATGTGGCACAGGTACTAAATGCTTCAATCGTTGCAGCCATCGGGGATTCTACCGCACACGCACTGAAACTGTTCAGGGTAAAAGCAGGGGTCACACCTGAGAACTTCACATTTGAAGAACTGCTGAAAGCCTCAATGCAAGAGTATAAAGATAAAAAAGACAGGAAGTAACCATTACTTCAAGAGTCTTTTATGATTTCAGGGTCAGCTTCATCCACCTGGCAGGCCAGTGATGAGTAGATGCTGCTGATACCTTCCATTATCCTGAAACCAGTGGCTGTGATCATGTAATCGCCTCTTTCATGCCTTTGCATGATGATACCTGCCTCTGCGAGTTTCTGGAGATGGAAAAGAAGGTTACCACCCCGAAGACCGGTCAACTGGGACAGGGAGGAAAATGATTGTGTACTGCCGGTCAGTGCCTTGAGTATCTCAAAACGTTTCTCATGGCACAGAGGTTCAAGCATTCCGTCAACAATCTCTCTGGGCGGCACCATGGAAATTTCCTGTTGTTTCCCTTTATTAGAGTCATACACCTTCATAGACTCCATAAGATTGACCTGTTTTGCGAACAATTGAGCCACTTCAGAGTAGCATACCTCACATTTATCGTAAGGAAGTACCGATCTCAGTCTGGCCAGCTCCGACTTGTTATTTTTGACTGCATCTTCCTGAGAGTTATCCTGCCGGATAAGATTGGAATTCTTGCGCAGAAAACTGTTGAATATGGAAGCGCATTCCGTCCGACGGTCACATTTTTTCACCATATTCTTTTCAAGGCTTGACTTTGCATCCTCATTAATGTAGGACTCAATGGCACCCAGGTAATTGCTTTTCAGGTAGGCGAATACAGTATCGATATTCTGCCTGTTGGTCTGCTCTATAATGAGCTTCATATCTTTTTGCATCTCATAGAGCTTTGACTTTATCTCCGATAGATCGGAACCGCCATCATGTATTTGATCCTGATGATTATCCATGTATAGAGTATTGCTCCCGGCCTAATAAAGGTTCCCTGAAGATACCAGAAGGTCACGGAAGTATACACGAATGCATCTAGTACATTCCAGCGCCGATAAAGTATATACCAGTAACCGTGCAATTATGTATTACTGCCAATTCCCGGGAATGCAGAACAAAAATAAGAGTTGGTATAATATGAACGTCAGAGAAGTAATTCATGGACAGATAGCTGCAGGACTTGCAAATGCAAAATTCCCGATCGAAACACCTGAAGATCTCATTGCAGCGTTTCCGGCAGGAGCCAGCACGACCTGCAAGGCAGGCGATCTTGAGGTAACAGCCGGAGAAGCAGGAAAACTGCTCACACCCGCCGACTTTCCCTTCAAGAGTGCAAAGGCTGTTGCCGATACGATTGTTGAAAGGGCAGGTCTCTAAGCCCTTTCCCATATTTTGTAGGATTAAGAAAGGGCTAATCCCCACCTTTTCAAAGGTGGGATACAGCCTCAGAGATCTGTACGCTGTGAGAGGGGCAGAGCAAGACCCTCCCATCAGCCTGAAGACACTACCTGCAATAGAAGCTTTGACTGCCATCCACCGGGGACCCTATCAGGAAGTAGGTGTTGCATATACCCGCCTCTTCGAGTATATGGCAGAACAGGGGCTGGAACTTGCAGGCCCATCAAGGGCACTGTACCTCAACCCTGAAGAGGTTACACAAGAAGAACTCATGAGCGAGATACAGCTGCCTGTAAAGTAAGTATGGATATGCATGGCAGGACAGAGGATAGGCCAAAGCTGCAAGATTATAGCTACCGCTTGTTTACTTCCTGCCAGTGCACATTAAATTAGCTGAACAACGGGTAGCAAAAATGCTGCTAATGGAACTATATACCCCTTGGACAGCATTTATTCCCATTTATGGGCATGCAGTTCATCGTACTTCCAGAATGCCCAGTCGTCTACCAGTTCATCTTCTGGAAGGTCTTTCATGAACTTAGGCAGAATGCCGATGGTGTTGCGTATGTCGTCAACTGTCTCTTTATATACTTCGTTATATGCTCCCATAATCTAATACCCCAAAACCGTATTCATTTACAGCTTTATAAATATAATGCATGTAAAAGCAGCAACTTGAAAAGCTGTAGTGGCTTTTGACAAGTCCGGATAACTGCTTAGATCTAAAGGAATAAATCAGATGGAAGCAATGGTTTTGCCATGTTCTGCAAACACGCGGATAATGACCACGTAGAAGTCCTTCCCGGTATCCGGATGAGAACCACGGTTCATAGGAACAGTACTCTGATGGCAGAATTTGTCATGAAGAAAGGAAACATCCTTCCCGAGCATGACCATGTACATGAGCAGACAGGATATCTCGTTTCCGGCTGCATAAGCCTGTGTTGGAGATGAGAACTTTAAGGTGAATGCAGGCGATTCATGGAACATTCCGGGCAATGTACCCCACAGCGCCCGGATAATCGAAGATTCTGTCGCAATTGAAGAAAGTTACGCTGCGCATTCCCCCGTCTTCAGACGAGGGTTAGCATCGTCCCTGCGAAGGCATTACTCCAGTAAACAATATCAATAAAAAAAGCATACACATATCAAACAAAAAAGAAGGATCTTTTTATGGTACGCAAGCCAAAGAATGCTGATAATCTTTATGGATATATTTACGAGATATATCCTGATGATGAACAGATTATCCAGATCAACAAGACCTTCGGCTGTGTTCGTTTTATCTATAATTACTACTTGGCTCAACAAACAGAAGACTACAAGAAGAACAAGTTGCCATGGAATGCTACCAGATGGAACAATCATTGTAATCAGGTACTCAAGGATCAGCATACATGGCTTAAGGAAGTTGACAAGTTTGCTATTACAAATGCTCTGATCCATCTGGCATCTGCTTACATGAATTGTTATGTTGATCTTAATTCCAATCCACCTTCCTTCAAATCCAAGCATTCCAAGTTTCAGTCATACACTACCAATATGACAAATAACAACATCAAAGTTGATCATGAGAAAAGAGCAATCCAACTACCAAAGCTTGGCAAGGTAAAAACTCATCTGCATCGGGAGTTCAACGGAAATATCAAGAGTGCAACCATTTCCCGGACACCAGACAACAGATACTTTGTCTCTTTACTGATCAATGTAGAACCCCTGCCAGGAAAACCAAAAGAAAACAACAACATCATTGCATTAGATGTTGGTATCAAGGATTACCTGATAGATAATAGCGGTAATAAAGTTTCGAATCCGAAACATTACAAAAACAACGAGAAGAAACTCGCTCAAAGACAGCATGACCTTTCAAAGAAACAGGAAGGCAGCAAGAACTATGAGAAACAAAGACTGCATGTTGCCAAAATGCATTCAAGAACGGCAAAGTGCAGAGCTGATTTTCTCCATAAACTGAGTTATGGGATAGTAAAAGAGAACCAAATTATTATCTCGGAAGATCTCAGCATCCTGTCAATGTCAAATG
>NZ_JAUXNK010000095.1 GCF_030682845.1 Methanolobus sp.
ATACGCTACAGGAACTAGCGGAATTGGTGTTTGTTGTTCTTCATAAAAGGTCAATAGACACTAACGCCCTCGAGATACGGGAAAAGGAAAGAACCAAATAAATTTTTTCATAATAACCCGAATCGATGAAACGGGAAGCCCCTTCCTTCAGGGAGGGGAGGTTCACTATGTTGGTCTTTTTACTCAAACGTGATAAACGGACAAGTCATAGTCCATTTCCTAGTGCTCCTACTTAAATCTTAAGTACTAGAACTCTAATCATATGCACTATTTCTATCAATATTTATCAATCCATAACCGTGTGATCACATGTCATATAAGATCCTTGAAAAGAAGCAGATAGCACCCCAAGTGCATCTGATGAAGGTGCTGGCACCGGATGTAGCTAAGGCTGCAAAGGCAGGCCAGTTCATTATTTTACGCATCGATGAAACCAGTGAGCGTATCCCTCTTACAATTGCTGATTTTGATGCAGGCGAAGGTTACGTCACAATTATCTTCCAGGAAATGGGCAAAACCACAAAGCAACTAGCAAAAATGACTGATGAGGACGTACTGCAGGATTTTGTCGGACCGCTGGGAAAACCTGCTGACGTGAGGAAGCTGGGCACTGTCATCCTTGTGGGAGGAGGCGTTGGAATCGCCCCCGTATATCCTCAGGTCAGGGCCTATCGTGAAGCCGGGAACAAGGTCATATCCATCATTGGTGCAAGGAACAAGGACCTGCTCATACTGGAAGATGAGATGCAGGACGCAAGTGATGAACTTTATGTGGCTACAGATGATGGCTCCAAAGGTCACCATGGCTTTGTGACCGAAGTCGCAAAGAAGATCCTTGACAGCGGCGAGACGATCGCAAGGATAGTTGTCATAGGCCCTCCCATCCTGATGAAGGTGGCAGCAGGCATGACAGCTCCATATGGTGTGGAAACTATCGTCAGCCTGAACCCGATAATGATAGACGGCACCGGCATGTGCGGCGGCTGCAGGGTCTCTGTCGGTGGCGAGACAAAGTTCGCCTGTGTGGACGGTCCAGAGTTCGATGCACATAAAGTTGATTTCAATCTGCTTATGAGCCGCCTTGGCCTGTACAGGAGCGAAGAGGCACAATGTCAGGAGAATCATAACTGCACATGCAAAGGTGGTAACTGATGGCAGCAAGACAGCCAATGCCTCATCAGGACGCCAAAGAGAGGGCCCGGAACTTTGATGAGGTGGCGCTGGGGTATACCAAAGAGCAGGCGATCGCTGAAGCTTCACGCTGCCTTGAGTGCAGGAATCCCAAATGTGTCCAGGGATGCCCCGTGAACATTGATATCCCTGGTTTTATTGCACAGATAAAAACCGGGAACTTCGATGAGGCCATCGCCACCATCAAGCTGACCAATTCCCTTGCAGCTGTATGTGGCCGCGTCTGCCCTCAGGAGGTACAGTGTGAAGAGTTGTGCGTGCTTGCAAAGAAGGGTGAGCCGGTGGCTATCGGCAGGCTTGAGCGCTTCTGCGCTGATCATGAGCGGGAAAAGGGGGTAGTTCCTCCGGTGCGCACCCAGCCAAGCGGCAGGAGCGTGGCTGTTATAGGAGCGGGGCCTGCCGGGCTTACTGCTGCAGCAGACCTTGCAAAAGCAGGCCATGCTGTCACCATCTTTGAGGCACTTCATGATACGGGAGGAGTGCTGACCTACGGGATACCCGAGTTCAGGCTCCCAAAGTCTATCGTGCAGGAAGAGGTTGATTACATAAGGCAGTTAGGTGTTGATCTCAAGGTCGACTATGTTATCGGGAAGATAAAGACCCTTGATGAGATGAGGAATGATTTCGATGCAATTTTCCTTGGCACGGGTGCCGGCCTTCCGAAGTTCATGGGCATCGAGGGAGAAAACCTGAATGGCGTTTACTCTGCCAATGAGTTCCTCACAAGGGTCAACCTGATGAAAGCTTACCTCTTCCCATATCATGGCACTCCCGTCAAGAGAGGCAAGAAAGTTATTGTGGTAGGTGGCGGCAATGTTGCAATGGATGCTGCGCGCAGTGCGCTTCGCCTTGGAGCCGAAGAGGTAAGTATCGTCTATCGCCGTGGAGAGGACGAGCTCCCTGCCAGAAAGGAAGAGGTGGAGAACGCAAAGGAAGAAGGCATAGTATTCAGGCTTCTCACCAACCCTGTCCGTATCCTGCAGGGTGAGAACATGACCGTAAAAGGTGTCGAATGCATCAGGATGGAGCTTGGCGAGCCGGATGAGTCCGGGCGCAGGAGCCCTGTTGTGAAAGAGGGTTCTGAGCATGTGATCGATGCCGATATTGTTATCATTGCCATAGGCACATCCCCCAATCCGATGATACTGTCCGGCTCAGATGGGCTGAAGGTAGGGGCACGTGGCAATATAATCGTAGATGAATCCGCAAGGACATCCCTTGAAAACGTCTGTGCGGGAGGGGATGCAGTGACAGGCGCGGCAACCGTCATCAGTGCGATGGGAGCCGGCAAGCTTGCAGCCCAAACTATTAATGATTATCTGGTGAATAACTGAACTAGCGGAGTTAACCTGTCTTCATGGGCTCGATCTGGCCTGAAGGGGTTAAATGCCTTCTATTTTACCGATGGGCTACGGCTTTACTCAGACGATAGAAATCCGGACTATAATGAACAAAAATAAATATTCAGGAAAGCCTCCAAAGCGAAAGGAACGTTCTCCTGCAGGCGTTAAAGGTGCAATGGAAAAGGGCAGGATCAGTCCAAGGTATGCAAGTTATGAGAAGGACTACATCTTCTGGTGCATAACTTGTAATGTCCCGCTCATCGATACCAGATGCTGCACCTGCGGGCATGAGGGACAAAAGATAGTTTTATCCCAGCCAGCGGATGTAAGGTTCTGTTCACCCTATGAAAGATCAGTTCTGCACGAACATCTTCTGAGGTCTTTCGGGTGCGACCCTATAGGGGAGCGCCTTGTGCTTCTCAACAAGATACCGGGTGATGACAAGACTGATGAGGTAATTGTTGACGGCCTGTACTTTGGTGTGTTGAGTTTTGACATGCACTTAATGGACTACGGTTTTGAGCCTATGGTCGATGGGGCAAAGATCCTGCTGGGGCATTCATCCGGGAAGCTCGTAACTTTAAGGAAGAGCAGCAGGCATCTTAATGGCAAGAAGGTCGATGTCTCTGCGGTCGAAAGCATGTCACCTGACATAAAAACGGGTGACAGCGTTCTGATAATGTCCGGTGCCCTTACAGGCTTTGGTGTTTCATACTGTAATGCGCAAGACCTTCCCTTTTGTGAGGGTCCCGTAGTCAGGGTGCGCAAAATTGATTCTCATTCCGTTTCGCTTAGTCCTAAGGTTTCTTCTATTGATGATGCTGTGGCTGCGAATATCGGGCATCTGCGCAATCTGGGGAAAGACGCGATCAATACCATCAAGGGCATAGCAAATCAGAAAGACTACCGGGATCTTCCGGTGCATGTTTCTTTCAGCGGTGGAAAGGATAGCCTTGCAGTCCTGGACCTGACCCGCAGTGCTCTGAGGAACAGGGATGTAAAGGCATTCTTCCTCAATACGGGCATCGAGTTCCCGGAAACTGTGGACTTTGTGCATGAATATTGTGCTGATAACAGTATAGAGCTTATTGAAAAGAAGGCAGGGGACAGTTTCTGGGACAATGTGGAGACCTTTGGCCCCCCAGCCAAGGATTTTAGATGGTGCTGCAAGATATGCAAGCTTGCCCCGGCAAATGCAGCCATTGAACAATGCCTGGAAAAAGCTCCTATGTGCCTGACCATTGACGGTAAGAGAAAACATGAATCATTTTCAAGGGCAAGGATCGCTGTCAGCGAAAAGAACCCATTTGTTCCGGGGCAATTGAACATATTCCCTGTGAAGGACTGGAGAGCTATCGAGATATGGCTGTATATCTATTGGAGAGGCCTGAAATACAACCCGCTTTATGACATGGGCTTTGAGAGGGTCGGATGTTATCTCTGTCCAGCAGCGCTTTCCTCCGAATACCAACGATTCCGGGAACTGCATCCAAAGCTTTATGACAGGTGGGACCGGTTCCTGTCAGACTGGGCTGAAAAGACCGGTCTTTCCGAAGAGTTCATCACACATGGATTGTGGCGATGGAAAGAACTCCCTCCCAAGATGATCAAGCTCTGTGAGCAGATGGGTATATCCATATCCGGCCGGGAGGAAACATCTCCTTTCAGGATTGAGGTAACTTCAGGAATATCCCCGTGCAGGGCAGGCGGTTACTCTGTCGAGGGAGCCATACAGGGTCTCTCCATGAAAAAGGCTGGAAATATCTTAAACATTATAGGTGCCACCACTTTTTCAGAAGAGCTGGGGCTTATGCTTGCAAAAACCTCCTCTTCCAATGTGAAACTGTTCTCTTCCGGAAGCCTGGTCGTGAATGCAGAAGACAGGGAAGAAGCCGACAAGCTCTTTTTAGCGGTTTCCAGGCAGCTCCTGAGAAACCACAAGTGTACTGGGTGCGGAATATGCCTTAAGGCCTGTCCCGTAGGAGCAATATGCCTGGACGGTGCAAACGGGGTGGCAATCGATGAGAATTGCATTCACTGCGGTAAATGTACCGGCTCGTGTGTTATAATGAAGTATTTTGATAAAATGAAACTTTGAGGATTATGAGCGAAGTATGCGGTGTGATAATCGTCATTTTACGCTCATAACTTCATCATCGTGAATTATTAATACTCCAAGTATTATATTACACCTTCAATATTTACTTTTAATTATGGCTGATAAAAATGGTTCAAACTCAACAGGACGGGGTATCCCGCATACTTGATTCAAAGTGGAGGATTGCAGCGGTAGCAGCAGTCCTGTTGCTTTTAATTCTTCAGGTAGTCATATTCCTCCCTCTTGCCGACGGTATTATCCTTGGGCTTGTGTTTGCATACATATCAAGACCTATATTCCTTAAAATGAACAGGTTTCCCAGAATAGGTGCCTTTGTAGCAACAATGTCCATCGTCGTGCCTGTGGTCTTTATTATAGGTTGGGGCCTGCTGGAGGTTGTCCGTAAGATAGCTTGGATATTTGAGAACCAGGCCTACGTGCTCAATGCTTTGTTCGATTATTCAAGGACAATAAATATCCCGGCAGGTTACGGGGATGATGTGAACCAGTTTATCTGGAACATTTCAACCTCCTTTCTCCCCATAATAAGCAATGCGGGTGTATTTTCATATGCTTTTGACATTATAATGTTTGGCCTCAATCTTGTGGTTGCTGTGTTTGTGTGCTACTTCCTCCTTGCTGACGGGCACAGGCTATATGGCGCTGTCGTGGATATTTTCCCTGACGACAGCAAAGCTTCCGTAATCAGGTATTTTCAGCATCTTGACGTCATTCTTCAGGGTGTTTTCATCGGTAACGCTGCAGCAGCACTGATCGTAAGTATCCTGGCAGTAATAGTATTCTACGCATTCGGGCTCTCTAATATACTCGCATTATCTGCACTCATTTTCCTGGCGTCTGTCATTCCCATGTTTGCTGGTTACACGGTACTGCTGGCAATCTCGGCATATCGCTACTTTGAGTATGGTTCAGAGAGTGCTATCATTTTCTTTGTGGTATCATCTATAGTTATCTATGTACCGCCTGAGCTTTTCCTGCGTCCCTACCTTTCAGGTATAAAATCTCAGGTACACCCTCTTTTGATTCTCCTTACATTCCTTGGAGGGGCATTTGTGGGTGGGATTGGAGGATTCTTTGCGGCACCTATACTGCTTGGTGCACTAATAGCAGCTTACAGGGTGTACAGGAATGATGTGTCATATGCATACCTGTCTCCTGGCAAGGAGCCTGTTGCAATTGAAGAGAATGTGCCCGAATAAGGGCAATTATCCTTTGCAGTTTATATGGTGGGTTTCCGTTCCGGATAGAACTGAAAAAGATTAATAAGGACCTGCTATAATTAGGTTAGCATTATCTCAAAGGTGAACCAATGCAACTATTATTGATCCATTCTGATTATATCGAATATGAAGTAAAAAAAAGTACTCCCGTCGCGGAGGAAATAGAAGAGTCATTCAGGACCGGAAGGCTGGAGGAGGCTCTGACAGCCTTCATGGCAGTAGAAAAAGCCGACGAATCCGATGTTGACGATATCATTAACAAGGCAGTGGGCGAGATCAGGAATGTGGCAGGCCAGGTAAAGGCTGCCAATGTCATGCTTTATCCTTATGCTCATCTGAGTTCGGATCTTTCCTCACCTAAAGTTGCTGTCGCTGTCCTCAAGGGCGTTGAGAAAGCGTTATCCGGTGACTATAATGTTAAGAGGGCACCATTTGGATGGTACAAGGCTTTCAGGATCAGCTGTAAGGGTCATCCTCTCTCAGAGCTCTCCCGCTCGATAGTCCCGCAAGGCAAGCCTGCGGTTTGCGCAGAACCTGTAGTGTGCATCCCGGAAGAGAAAGAAGAGGTCGTATCCGAGGCATTGAAAGCCGAGAGCACTGCCAAGTCATACTGGCATATACTGACACCTGACGGCCAGCTGCACAGTACAGAAGACTTCGACTTCACCGGGCACGAGAACCTGAAAAAGTTCGTTAACTATGAGATATCAAAGCAGAGGGCAGTTGAAAGAGCTCCGCCTCACGTGGAGCTGATGCGCAGGCTGGAGATTGCGGACTATGAGCCAGGTTCGGATTCCGGCAATATGCGTTTTTATCCCAAGGGACGGCTGATAAAATCCCTGCTTGAGAACTTCGTACTGGAAGAATCCTATAAGGTCGGTGCAATGGAGGTGGAAACTCCCCTGATGTATGATATGGAGCATCCGACACTGAAGAAGTACCTTGACAGGTTCCCTGCAAGACAGTATTCAATAGAATCTGATAAGAGGCATATGTTCCTCAGGTTTGCGGCATGTTTTGGGCAGTTTCTCATGAACCATGACATGACCATTTCCTACAAGAGCCTGCCACTGAAGATGATCGAGATGACCAGGTACAGTTTCCGCAAGGAGCAGCGCGGGGAACTTGTCGGGCTCCGGCGTCTGCGTGCATTCACCATGCCTGACATGCACAGCCTTTGCACAGATATGCAGCAGGCTGTGGAGCAGTTCGATGCGCAGTATAATATGTGCATATCCGTCCTGGATAAAGTTGGCATCAAGGTCGATGATTTTGAGGTTGCTGTTAGATTTACCAGGGACTTCTATAATGATAACAAGGACTTTATCACGAATCTGGCAAAGACTGTCAAAAAGCCTGTCCTTGTGGAGATGTGGGACACGAGGTTCTTCTATTTCGTGCTCAAGTTCGAGTTCAACTTCGTTGATGCACTGGCAAAGGCAAGTGCTCTCTCGACTGTACAGATAGATGTGGAAAATGCCGAAAGGTATGGCATCAACTATATCGACACCGACGGCGTGGCAAAGAAGCCGGTCATACTGCACTGCTCCCCAAGCGGGGCTATTGAGCGCTGCATATACGGTCTCCTGGAGAAAGAGGCCATGAGGACTGAGAATGGCGGAGTGCCCATGCTCCCGGTATGGCTATCGCCGACGCAGGTAAGGGTGATACCCATATCTGATAAACACATGGAATTCGCTCAGCAGATCGCAGATCAGCTCCAGTGCCGCGTTGACATCGATGACCGCGAGGATACTGTAGGAAAGAAGGTGCGTGAGGCTGCCCGTGAATGGATACCATACGTCGTCGTTATAGGTGACAAGGAGGCTGAGACTGGCAACATCAACGTGACCATCCGGGCGGAGTCCCAGCCTGAGAAGCCAAAGAAGGTCGAAATGACAGCTGAACAGCTCAATGCCCGGATACTTTCCGAGACAGAAGGCATGCCTTACAAGGGTCTGCCTCTGGCAAAGATGCTGTCCGTAAGGCCAAAGTTCTTATAATCCGCACACAAATAGAATAATATGCAGGATGAAAATACGAATGCAGAGGCGCTTGCTTCTGCTACTGTCATAGCTTCTGGGAAAGTTCAGGGAGTCTATTATCGCAAGTTTGCGCAGGAAAATGCAATCAGACTCGGGCTGGCGGGGTTTGCCCGCAACCTGCCTGACGGCCGGGTCGAGATAGTGGCTGAAGGTTCACGTGCAGCTATTGAGGAACTGATAAGCCTGCTTCATGAGGGACCTGCTTTTGCCGATGTGGCTGGTCTGGATATCATCTGGTCCTCTCCTTCGGGCGAATTCCCTGACTTCAGGATAAAGAGATAGGCCCATGGCCTGGATTAAGTTTAATTAATATGCTTTGGATTGATGCGCATGATGAACGATGTAGTCATTGTCAGATATGGTGAGCTTGCCCTCAAGAGCAGCAGTGTCAGGAACTGGTATGAAAAGACCTTGATGAGCAATATCGAGGCAATGCTCAGGCAGTATGGGGTATCCTATTCAGGTATAAGTCGTGAATGGGGCCGGGTATTCATCCATGGTACTGATCTTAACACATCAAGGATAGTGGCAGATGTCTTTGGTGTAGTTTCCACCTCTCCTGCCAGGACAACTGAAGCAAGCATTGAGGCTGCTTCTAAAATGTGCGCAGAAATTGCTGATGGCTTTATCCTGGAAGGGGAATCATTCGCTATCCGTACAAGACGCACCGGAAATCACGATTTCTCCTCACAGGAGCTGGGAATAAAATGCGGTGATGCAGTATGGACAATGCTTGAATCTAAGGGCACGACTCCCTCTGTGGACCTGAGTAATCCGGATCGGGAAATATTTGTTGAGATGAGGCAGAAGCATGCCTATGTATTCACTCAGCATGTGCATGGGGTGGGTGGGCTGCCCCTTGGCACCCAGGGCAAGATGGTATCTCTTGTATCCGGAGGTATCGACTCTCCTGTAGCGACATGGATGCTGATGAAGAGGGGTGTGGAAGTGATCCCTGTCTACTGCAACAATGAGCCATACAGTGATGAGCGTGCGAGACAACGCACTATGGATTGCATCAACCAGCTCCAGAAATGGTGTCCCGGGCGTCCCTTCAAGGTCTATGAGGTCCCAAACGGCCAGAACCTGGGGGCTTTCATCGATAATTGTGATCGTGCGAAGACCTGCGTGCTGTGTAAGCGCACCATGTACAGGATCGCGCTTGAGATCATGAATATAGAAAATGCATCAGGTATCATTACCGGTTCTTCTCTTGGACAGGTTGCTTCCCAGACAGCAGCTAATATGCATGCTGAGGTCTTTGGCCTTTGCGCTCCTCTCTATCATCCGCTGATCGGTCTTGATAAGGATGAGATCATTAACATCGCAAAGAAGATCGGGACTTATGATATTTCTATAAGGCCGGCAGCAAGTTGTGGGGCGGTCCCTCAGCACCCTGAGGTCAAAGCCAAGTTTGCATCCCTTCCTCTTGAAGAAGGTAAAGTGGCTATTGAAGACCTGGTACGCTATTCTGTTGCAAATGCCAAGATCTCCAAAGTGTAATATCTATGTAGAATGTGCATGGTCTCTCAAGACCTTTCCTTACTTTTTTGAAAATAGTGACATCTCAGAAGAGCATCGTAATAGTTCTGTGTGAACTCAGTGTTCTCTGTGGTCACCTATTATGATTTGTCCTTTCTATACTCATTTCTCGTTCCTGGTTTCTATAAGCCTTATTTTATCAAGTGGAAATTAGTATGTATAAATAATATATTACTGTGAGAACTCAATAATTTATATCATCTTTAAAAGACCATTTCATCATCGGCTCATCATGTTTTTTGCTTTAGGAAGTGCTTGGTAAGATTTATATATCTTTATTTCTAATGCACATTTAGGCGCACAAACCCCACAACAATGAATTTTAGCACAAATTTCATCCGTTATCTCTCGTCCATTCCCTCAATTATTCCCGTGCGCCTAAACTCTTCTCAAAATTCAAATAAAATGTGAGAGTTCTGATAGCTTTTCTCCCGTTGGATACAGTTTTACGATAACTTCTTCTTCAGCCCATTGTTCCGGAATTGGTCTTGCTTGTACTGAAAATGCCAAGAGCAAATTTTATATAAAAACGAATCGTATAATATTAATGCATATATATTAATCCATTTCTATTATATGGCTGGTTTCTATGACTGAATTCCCATGGGATATCAAAAAAGGCTCTGACAATAAATCCCCCAATGCTGTGCAGTCTGCTCCAGAACTGCCTGCCTTCCTGACAGGCAGGGGCGGACCGGGCGAATCTATTCCTTCGAATGCAAATTCTATCCCTAATATTCTCGCCAGTGCATTCTCCGGGATGCCTATGGAAGAGATCAAGATCGAGATGCCATCTTTTGAGAACAAGCCTCAGGGGCAGCCAGCCCCGTTCGCACCTCCAAATTTTGATAATTTTAACGATCTCTCCGGGATGTTCAATAAACCACCAAACAACCCCGGGGCTGCCGGAGAGTTGAAACCGTCATTCAATCCATCATTCTCCCCTCAACTCTCTTCGCAATTATTCCCGGGTTTCTCTCCTTCCGGAGACATCCCTTTCCTGCAATCCCTGAATACAGGGGCTGCGGAGAAGAGCTCAGATATGCCTCCGTTACAAGGCACACCAGGCACCGGCCAGCTTCCTTTCAGGGATGCCAAAGTTCCTCCGACGGGTACCTCAAATACCATGTCTCCTCCCAAGGCAGGTAAAAGATCTCCTCCTCCCCTCTTCAAACTGCAGCTCCCGGACGAAGAAGTACAGGATACTAAAATCCCCGGTCTGCCTGATGTGGGTACTGCAGGATCGCCTGTTTTCCCATTCTCTGCCGGACCGACGGAATCCAAGGAAGAACGATCTCATGCATCGTTTTCATTTCCGGGAAATCTTCCCGGGAATCCCTTTTCCCCATTCAGTGACTCACTGCCTGACTATGTGGCTCCTTCCCCTGATCCTTTCAAGGGTTTTGTAACCCCGACAGAAGATCCTTTGCAGTCTCAAGCAGCCGGCAGTAATTCTCCTTTACATGTGCAGCAGCAAAGTCCGCTTCCAGGAGCGTCAGACTTCGGGGCAGATCCCTTTGCCGGCCAGATGCAACCGCCTGTTCCTCCCTTGCAGGGCCAGGCCAGGCCTCCGGTCAATCCGTTTATCGACCAGGGACAGCCTTCTTCCAGTCCGTTCCCTGGACCTGCACAGCAGTCTTCAAACCCTTTTGCACCGCCATCTGGTGGAGATCCGTTTTCTGGCACTCCATCCTCCCCGTTCGATCCGTTTACAGGAGGTACACAACCGTCAGGTAATGCTTTCCCGGGTCAGGTGCCTTTTCCTCCCGGACCGAAGCCTTCCAGGAATCCCCTATTAAAGATGGATGTCCTCCTGAAGAATCTCGATAGTGCCACAAGTGCGGTGAAGTCACTGTTCAAGGGCGTTGTTATGGGAAAAAGCCTGATCGAAAGAATGGAAGAGATAAAGGACGAACCTGTCCCTGCAGATATTCCAGACGTTCAGATGCCTTTTGCACCACACGCTGCGCAGGCAAATCCCTTTTTAGATAAAGAACCACCTGTTGCTGCTGATGCACCTTGCAATGTTACAAGTTCCACAGGATATGTGAATCCTTTTGATATGGAAGGGAATGATGTCGGGAAGGTGGTGGAGGAGCCTTTCACAACTCCTGATCATGAGGGCATAAGAAAGGTTACCCCAATAGCAGCACCTCTGATGGAATTAAGGGAAGAGGACCGGATAGATCTTTCCCCGGATGAAGGTCCGCAGGAGTGTGTTCCTGGTCCTGATGATGAGTTGAAGAATATCATATCTGTGAAAAAAGATGACTTTGAGCCTTTATCTTTGGACAGGGAACGTTCGGCTAAGGGATGTCCGGGTATGTCCCCGCTTGATGTGCTCTCCGGGGATGGGCATGGACAGATAGAAGCACTTTCATCTGAGATACGGGACATGAAGGAGGAAATGGGGAACGCACTAAGGCGCTTTGCAGATATTGATGGCAATGTGTTTGGCCTTTCATCGGATGTGGAAAAGCTTGGCTCCATGGTAGCAGGGCTTAAGGAAGGGGAGCAGCACCTGGCAGATACTGTCAATAAGCTGGGTTCCCTGGATGAGAAGGTCGTTTCTCTTGAAAACGGGCTTATAAGTGTGCTTTCCGAGAACTCTGGTATCAGGGCTGAGCTGGCAAGGATCGAAGAGGGTATTTCGGAGCTTGTCAATTCCTATACTGCCCTGCTGGTGCAGATGCATGAATCCTCACAGGAGGCTGATGCAAGGTTCTCACGGCTTGAGGGTGCTATCGCGAATTTATCTCCTATGGAGGACCGCCTGCGCAGTGTAGAGAAAGCTCATGGTGAATCACAGTCCATGTCAATGGAGCTTGCGAAGTCGATATCCTCTCTGATGGACGGACTGGGAACAACATCCGGTGACCTGAGGGATTTCAAAGAGGTTTCGGAGCTCAATAACACCAAAATCCGGGAAGATCTCAGCCTTCTTACCGAGTATGTCGATTCAGAACTGAAAAAGGTCGGAGCCCGCAGCTATAAAGGATATGGTCAGAGCGTCCACCTCTCCAGCATAACCAAGAACTCATCCAACATGAAGCTCTGTATGGAATGGCTTGAGTTCCTTATGGGTCTTGTGGGAAGGAACAATCTTTCTGAGATTCTTTCGTACTATGAGGAGCTTGGCTGGCTCACCGAACAGGTCAGGTCCGAGCTGATGCAATATGCCGAGGGCATCGACTTCTACATGGAAAAACCTGACTGGAAGCTCACACCTGATGACCACGTCAAATCCATCTGGTTCATAGAGAGCCTTGCAGGACTGAAGGTGGACAAGAACCGGCTTTCGGTAATTGATAGGGATGTCGAGAGGGTTAAGAAGGGTACTGAGATATACGGGATTTGAACTTTCTTTTTTATGAAGTGGCATATCTGAGTTCCACGTATTTGAGCTATATCTCTCGTCCTGTAGTTAATCGCATCAACAAGTTTGCGTATCCTCTGGAGGCAATGCAGCGTTAAGAATCCAAAGAAATTACGTAAAAAAAGCTTGTTTGCAAATCCCGTGACTTGCAAACTATTTTCTATCAATTCTACTTTTCACTTTCTTATGCAACTGTCGTTGCAGAGACATCTTCGCTCAGAGCGGTCGTCCCTGACACTTCCATGGTTGCCCTTACAAGGAATATCATGGAAAGTGGTGCTGTTATAAGCAGGCCGATACCAAGTGCTATTACTCCGATCACATTCAGCACAGCTATGATTATGTAGAGTACTAGGCTTTCTACCGGATTTGTCTTTACAAGTTCAAACGTCTCTTTTACGGCGTCTACGCCACTGTATCCCTTGAGCACAAGCAGGGGCATACCAAAGATAAATATGATTCCTACGATGGTGCTCAGGATAGAAGCTATCTGGCCGGCTATTCCTACAACTATCAGGTATATTATCATATATATCCAGCTTCTGACGAAATTGCCGTTCCTGAACCCTTCAAAAACGTCATTGATCTCCACAGGCTGGGACCGTGCGCCCTTTACTGCCATGTGCACAAGCCCATAATACAGAGGGGCTATGGTGACTATAAATATCGAACCAACAAACGCTATCAGCGTTGCAACTGCATAAACTACTATATTGTCTTTCTGGAAATTCCAGGAATCTTTTAACAAACCTTCATAATTCACAAAACCACATCCTTTGATTGGTTATATAAATAGTCTGTTCTATCCGGTATATATACTTATTTAATATTTACAAATATGCATGAAAAAAGCTATCTAAATGGAGTTAAAGCAATTCTATTTACCACAGGGGTGCCTGTCAACATTCAAAATGAACTCTTTTAAGGCAGTGGTTCAAATCTTTTTCATAAAAGCAAATACAACTCTGGAAAAAACATCTTTGAAAAAAGGAATGTTTCAGATAAACCTTTGTTCAGGCAGATATGATGTGATCATCATCCTGCCCAAAGCAGGTTTCATCTATAATCCATTTTATAACGCATTTTCTAATTTGTCAGCAAAGTCTGCAACAACTGGTAATCTGTACATGTTACCTTTGTAGGCCATGAACATCAGGTATATCCACAGTACAAAACCAACAAATGGCAAAAGTAATGCTATTAACCAGCCGATAACTGGTATAAATCCCAAAACAATGCTTATTATGAACAGGCCACCAAACACGACAGTAGACTGCGCTGCATGGAAACGTACAAATTTGTTTTCCTTCTCAATAACCAATAAAACTATGCCGGTAATAAATCCCAGAACGTAGGCTACTACTCCGGATAAATTTTCAGCTAAACCTATCTTAGTATCGCTCATTTTTCATAACTCTCCATATAAATATCTATAATCGTCAGCACAGATCCTTGTAATGGAAAATATCTCCAATACGGATTGCAACGACAAATCTTAATAATATACAAATGTATATTCTATTAAGAAACTATTTATACCTATCTTAGATTCTAATGCGCATACTCAGGTTATTCAATACCAAAAGCAACTTTTTAATTGTTGACGCTTTTGTAAAAAAGAGAAAAGAATGACGCACGAGGCGTCATGTGTTTAGGTTTAGAACCTGACGTTCATGTCTGCAATCATCTGCTGGCTTGCGACGTCAATTATCTTGACGTTAACTGTTTCAGTTACAGCTGCGACAACTTCAAGTTTAGCAGCATCGACAGCTTCCACGTGACTGTTTAAGCCTACTTTGAGAGTAGCATTGCTGGTATCATTGTACAGATATATCGTGCTATCTGCTGTAAACTCATAATCCGCTGCGGGTGCAATAGTTGCGACAGCCGTTCCATCAGCCACTATTATGGCATTGCTCAGATAGAAGTTGTCTCCACCCTGATGTTCCAGCTTGATTGTCTTGTTGGTGTCAACAGTCTCAGCGCTCGCCCTGATGCTCGCCTGCGGTGCCTGTTCTGGTGGTCAGGGAGCATTCATCACCACTGCAGATTTTGCAGAGCAGTGCAGCAGATATTGCGATGTAAACAGGCTTCCTTCGCATTGGGCTTATCAATGGAAGGCAATTAGTGGATCTACTTGTCGAGTACTGGAATGACTACCTAAGGAATTTCAGGACCGGCTGGGATTAAAGCCTGGGCTGGTCAGAGTCTGAAGTAGTATGAATCTCGGCGGTACCAATATCTACCAATATCTACCAAATTGGCAGTAACTCTTTTATTCCAATAACTACCAATATCTACCAAAAAGGAACGGATTGGTAGGTATGAAGATTCCACAGAAAGCACCGGATATGTGGGAGATAGTCAGGAGGAATCCTGAGTTGCTCCTTATGTTCGTTGATCCGCAGATGCAGGATCTGGTTGCAAAGTACAACCGGGAATATGTACATTGGGAAGAGCTCCGGCACCGCAAACTGCCTGTGGAGGCTGAAAAGCTCTGGGCTTTGATCAAAAGCGCAAGGACATTGCAAGCCAAGCGTGTTGAGTTTGGAGAGTGGACCTTCCGGTATGTCTTATCCGGAGATACGCTCAGGAGATTGCACCTGCTGGACACAAAAGGCGCCGGATATCTTGAAAGCGGGCCAGGGGGTGTGAGTGTAGCAGACAGGAAGCGGTACATTGTTAATTCGCTTATGGAAGAAGCCATCGCATCAAGCCAGCTGGAAGGAGCCGCAACCACACGGGAAGCAGCCAAGAAAATGCTGCGTCAGGAACGAAAACCCAGGGACTACTCTGAAAAGATGATCATCAATGGCTATCAGACAATGTGCAGGATAGCACAGATGAAAACAAAGTCCATTGATGTGGAAACACTGCTTGAGATCCACAGGGAGATCACACACGACACGCTTGAAGGTCCCGAACATGAAGGCAAGTTCAGGGACAACAACGAGATTGTCGTGGCTGACCCACAGGATGGTAACAAAGTATATCATATCCCGCCTGACTACCAGAAAATTCCCTCTCTCATGGAAGAGTTCTGCAGGTTCGCCAGCAACGATGAAGAGGATTTCATCCATCCTCTTATCAAAGGCATTATACTCCACTTCCTGATAGGTTATGTCCACCCCTTCACCGATGGTAATGGGCGGTCTGCAAGGTCGATCTTCTACTGGTACATGCTCAGCCGTGGCTACTGGCTCTTTGAGTACATGCCAATATCCAGGATACTGCTGCGGTCCAAAACAAGTTATTCACTGGCTTATCTGTATACGGAAACCGATGAGAACGACCTTACCTACTTCATAAACTACAACCTCTCAGCAATAGAAAAGGCATTGAAGGATCTCGAAGAGTATATCGCTCTCAAAAAGCAGGAGAATTATGATACAATGCACATCATCGAAACCTCTGAGAACCTGAATCTCAGACAGGCCGACATACTCAAGAACCTGCTAAAAGAACCTGACAGGTATTTCTCAATTGCTGAGATCAAAGGGAAGTATAATGTTGCCTATGATACCGCAAGGAACGATATGCAACATCTCGTCAAACTGGGATATGTGGAGAGAATAGAAAGAGGTAAAAGTTATATGTACAGGTATAAAGGAGTTAAATGAGGAATTGAATACCAATAACTACCAATTTGTACCGGATTGGTAGTAAACTCTCTCTGAGTTTATCCAATTAGAATTTTTATTTAAAAGTTCATTCATTTTTTTTATTAAGACTATCTGTTTTTCAAACAACTGCCTAGACACGGATTTACAGGATTAACACGGATTTGCAAAGACATTGGATTTTAGAACCCCGCAAAAAATGAGATCCGTGTAAATCCCGTGTTAATCCGTGTCTGAAAATACCAATAAGAGCGATCTAACAATTGCAAGTTAAGGATGATAAGACCACCTGGATATCTAAGACACGCCATTGCTGCTATGCCATACGCAAAATAAACCAAGTTGCGGCACTCTCTGGAGTTAGGTAAAAAAGAGAAAAATGACGCACGAGGCGTCATAAAGATTATATTTAGAACCTGACGTTCATGTCTGCAATCATCTGCTGGCTTGCGGTGTCAATTATCTTGACGTTGACTGTGTCACCTGTTGAACCCATCGCAGAACCTGTGGCAGTTGCGTTTGTTTTGGTTGCATCTACGTACATTACGCCTGCAGTAGAGGTGTTAATGATGTAAACAGTTTCTCCAGCATCAAAGTCAGCGTCAGCAGAACCATATGTAACAGTTGTGCCATCCACAACAATCTTGGTTGTGGCACTATCCAATACTATTTGGTCACCGCCTTGGTGTTCCAGCTTGATTCCGGTGTAATCTGTTGCAGTAGCAGTAACAGTGGTTGCGCTCGCTCTCAGGCTCGCCTGCGGTGCCTGCTCTGGTGGTCCCATGCCGAAAACAAATGCTGCGATTACTGCAGCGAGAATGACAGTAATTGCGACCATCAGGATTACGCCGATGACCGGGGATACTGCATCCTCTTCCTGTTCCTTTTGTGGTTTAGAGGTAGCATATACTTTCTTTCTCTATCGTCGCCCTTGTGGGTGAGTGTATGGTATCAGATTCGATGAAAAATTTGAGTGCGTATGTCAAATATGAAGATTTCTTGAAACTTGAAAGTGCGGCACGTGACTATGAAGGGTATGCGATAAGGAAAAAAGCACGTGATGGTGAATATCCATTGCTCATACGATTGCTATTTTTTACGGGTGCCCGTATATCTGAAATTGTCGGAAGCAATCAGCGTATTTTCACACAGTGTCTATATCCCGGGTTCAAAAAACGTAAGGGTAATTGTCCAAAGTGGGCGATATCAAGGGACGATAAGACATGTATCGATAGTGGATGCAAATACTTGGCTGCATACGTACAAAAAGCACATCATGGAATCAGGGTGAAGGATATTGTTTTCAAGGACAGGATAATTGCAGTATATGGAAAAAATGTCAAGTCCGATGAACTCAAACCCCGAACTGTCATTGTTGATACTGAAACACTTGAATTATTGAAGATGCACATAGAGCGATATGCTCTGCGCCCAAATGACAAAATCATCAGCATTAATGAGAATGGGGCAAAAGTGTTAATCAATACATTACGTGATATTGTAGAGATGCCTTGGCTGAGTGCCCATAAGTTCAGGCACGGTCATGCTATATATTGTATCCAACAAGGAATGGACATTAGGACACTTCAGCAGCAATTGGGGCATACTGATATGGGTACCACTGCAATATATCTACAATTCGCGATCATAGACCGGCAAAAAGCGTATGATAAGGTGTTTGGCAGGAAACACGATTGTATGAAACTACAATGTCCGGCATGTGGTCTAAATTTCAAAGTATCCAAAAGTGGTGGAGTTGATTTAGAGGATAAGATAAAAACGATATTTAGATGAATCTTGTCTTAATGTGTACTACTTTTTGGGCCACCTTTCCTGAGTTGCGGCATAATCTAGAGGATTTCAAGTATTGGTATTCAAGAAAGGTAACATTAAATGATATTTTTCGCAAAAGGCAATTTCTATTTGGCTTTATATTAAAAAGACATATTTTAATAAAGTATTTGAAACCCCTCAAAGATGGGTATAGGATTAAACCCTCGATCTTACAGAGGTTATCAAGATAGGACGATTTAATCTTAAATAACACCCACTTCCAGTGGGGTTATAACTGGAATAAGGCGAATGCATGTGTTATAAATTATATAATATATTATTTAAGTCTCATTTGTTGGCCAATGGTTTAAATATTGCAACTTTCAGTTTTCCTTCGATGACTTCCAAAAACAATCTGATAGAACAGTTAGAGAAAATAGGAGTCATAGGCCTAGCAATTTCTACATTATTATATTTATGTAGTTATAATGTAGTGTTGTATAGATATTATAGCCAGATTGTTTGTGGGTCATACCCATATCTAAGGAAATGTAATATGTCAGAAGAAAATGATATTACGAACCACATAAGAACAGCAGTCGAACAAATTATGGAAAATGAGGATCCAGTGGAATATATCCTTAATGAGCATCAAAAATTGCACATAGGAGATAAAGAGATAGCTAAGACCTTACTAGTCTCAATAGGCGTACAATCCGCCTTAAACAGTGAGGGTATTCAGCCTAAAGTAAATGGAGCATCAGGAAAAGGTAAAACACATTGTTGTAAGGCCATGAAACATCTTATGCCACCTGAATGGATTATAGAAACCATGCTTTCTGATAAGGTTATTTATAGGATGCAGCTAAATTCGGGAGTCGTCATATTTTGTGATGACGCTGACCTTTCACCGAGTTTGGAAGGCACCATAAAAAGGGCAACAACGAACTTTCAAGCAGAGACCATTTTTACAACACTTGATAAAGAGCATAAAGTAAAATCCTTGCCTATACCGCCTCACATTGTATGGTGGTTAACATCTATAGACGATGATCAGAGTTTACAGCTTCTCAATCGGCAGCTTAGTGCAGGAGTTGATGAAACTCCAGATCAGGACAGAAGAGTTTTAGAGCATCAAATAGATCAGGCTTTAACCGGTAAGATGGCCTTTCCCGAAACAGAAGAGGTTAGGATATGCCGTGAAATAATAAGGACTATCAAACAAAAGGAATTCGTAGTAAAGATACCATTCGCCAAAGATATAGAATGGACTAATGAATCAAATAGGCGTAACTTCCCACTGTTTTGTGACATTATGGCCGGCTTTGCTATATTCAGGTTCAAGCAAAGGAAATTGGATGAAACAGGGGCCTTACTGGCAGACCTTAAAGATTTTATATCTGCAGCAGAGCTGTACAATAAAAGAGCCAAAAACCAGCAACTAAAGATAACCAATAAGGAAGAGGAGCTATTAGCAGCTATAAAGGAGTTGAACGGAAGAGCAACTTATGAAGACTTATGCAAAAAACTGCGTGTAGGTTCCAGTCGAATAAGCCACCTCTTAAATGGAAAAGGAGGGAATCATGACTCGGGACTACTTTATAAGGTACCGGGACTATCGACAGAACAGGATGGTAAGAAAACTATGGTCATCTTTGATGGATCTTATGAGGAGGGAAACTATGAAGTAAAACTACGGGGGGTATGATTACCTCCCTTTACTATTTATTTACTTAAATAAACAGTATCAAGGGCTTCATATTTACCTCTTTACCCACTTTACTGCATTAGAGGTTCTGAAGTATGCGCGCAATCTTGTATCTCTATAATAGAGGTAATATATGTAAATTGGTAAAGTATGTGGCTATAGATGATGTTTTTTGAGAAAAAGTATTAGTAAACAATAGTAAACTGCAGTAAACCAAAGATATTTATATGCATTCTGTTATATATCTATATAGGAATATATGTGTAATGCATTTGACAAACACGTATGTGCATATTAAGAAGTGTAGCCGGAGGCTGTCGATGGAAGATCTTGATGAATTAATCGAAGAGATGGAATTTATTAACTTGAGGGAAAAGACTGTTGAAGATTTACTTAATGAAAAGCCTAAGGAAGCCTACAGGGTGAACTACCAGTAACCTATTAATTATGGCCCCAGTACCCATAATGGGTAATAAATAGCTTCCTCAGAAGGCATCATAGCATTAAGCATAGGGGCTAATATAAAGCAACCCCTTTTTTTATTTTTGTATTCAAGGTTTAATATTATTATATGGTGAATTATCCATATCAAGCGCACCAATTGGAGTTAAGCTTATATGAATTGAGAATATCTTATCACTTATCACGGTTCAATTAAGATTGTCGTGATTTCAAATGAGGTGACTTATAGAGGAAACCTATAGAGCTATCCTAAAACATAGCGTCCATTGATGCTATGCCATACGCAAAAGGAATTAGGTTGCGGCACTCTCTGGAGTCAGGGTAAAAAAGAGAAAAGAATGACGCACGAGGCGTCATGTGTTTAGGTTTAGAACCTTACCATCACGTCAGAAATCATCTGCTGGCTTGCTGTGTCAATTACCTTGACATTAACAGTTTCACCAGATGCGCCTACGTGAGCGGCTGGGAGAGTAGTTGTGGTGTTATTACCTAGTGAGTAGGTGTTTGCCGCTGTGGCAAATATGTAAACTGTCTCTCCTGCACTAAATGCATTTGTGCTCGCATCTGCTATGGTTGAAGTGACTTCAGTTCCATTGCACATTACTTTGGTATTTGTACTGGCTAAGTAGAAATCATCTCCGCCCTGATGTTCAAGCTTCACAGAGTTCTGACTATCAATAACAACAGCGCTCGCTCTTATGCTCGCCTGCGGTGCCTGCTCAGGTGGTCCCATGCCGAATACGAATGCAGCAATGACAGCTGCTAAGATAACAGTAATCGCGACCATCAGGATTACGCCGATGACCGGGGATACTGCATCCTCTTCCTTAAGGAATTGGTTTGATTTGCTCATATATGTTCCTCTCTCATTCAAAAGTCTACACTTTCTTTTGCTTCTTTTTCTGGACTACTTTTTCAAGTTTCTTAGCCCACATTTTATCGTCGAGGTTAATATACTCACACTCGAGATAATGTTGCACTGCTATACTCAGCGCTTCTTTTGTTGAGGACTCGTTACACTTCTTTTTTAGAGCTGCAAGCTCATCCTCGGTGAGTACAGTTTGTGCATGTACAATTTTTACCATTGTATATCGCCTAGTGTTCGACTTGATTCATCTGATGGGCATTTCTGCCAATCTCATCATTATTATAATATTATCTTTTCTATATATACTTTTTTAATATAAATTTGCTGTTGCGGCCTGATAAGGCTACTGTAGCTTTATTTTATATTAATCAGCATATATATCGGACAGGGATGGCACATCAGGACATGCAAGATGCTTCATCCGACTAATCTCACATATATGAGCATCAAAATTACTATCATTAATAGTATATATAGTGTGCTGAGTCCCTTTTCGCTTTAAACCATCCGGGGATATCATATTCATGGAAATATGGCATTCATTCCGGAAATCTCAGGGCCGCCTGTAATTTACTGACAGGCATCTATAGGGAAAATCAAAATATGACCTCTTCTATTATAGATGCAAACATCACTTACATCCTTAAAAGGTAAAACCATGGTCCCAAGTCGTTTCATAATAACAGTCATAGGTATCGACAAGGTCGGTATTGTAGCAGGCATCACCCGGGTGATGGCGGATTTCAATGTCAATATCGTTGACATCAGCCAGACGATCATGCAGTCCCTGTTCACAATGATAATGCTCGCAGAGATAAAAGAAGAGAACTTCGACCTGTCCTCCTTCCAGAAAGCCATGGCAGCTAAAGGGCATGAGTTCGGGGTCGAGGTCAAAGTGCAGCATGAGGACACTTTCCGCTTCATGCACAGGATATAAGCCCGGAGGCTTTTGAATGCTGATCCATCCCGAAGAGATCCTTGAGACCATTAAAATGGTGACCAACGAGAACCTCGATATCAGGACCGTCACCATGGGCATAAGCCTGCGCGACTGCTGCCATCCCGATATCGACACGTTCAACGAGAACATCTACGAAAAGATAACCACCTGTGCAAAAGACCTGGTAAAGACCACCGACGATGTGCAGAGCCTCTACGGCATCCCCATCATCAACAAAAGGATATCCGTCACTCCCATCGCCATCGTTGCGGAAAGCTGCAAAGAGCCGGACCTCACCTCCGTTGCCCGGACACTGGACCGGGCTGCCCACGACGTAGGCATAGACTTCATAGGCGGCTTCAGTGCCCTCGTGCAAAAAGGCATGACTCCGGGCGACCTGCGGCTCATCAACTCAGTCCCCCAGGCCCTGGCAAGCACAAAGAAGGTCTGCTCGTCCATCAATGTCGCCACAACAAAGGCCGGCATAAACATGGACGCTGTGGCCCTCATGGGCAGGGTGATCAAGGAGACCGCCCACCTTACCCGCGACCAGGGGGGTATCGGCTGCGCTAAGTTTGTGGTCTTTGCAAACGCGCCCGACGACAATCCTTTCATGGCAGGAGCTTTCCATGGCATAGGCGAGCCCGAGTGCACCATCAATGTCGGTGTCAGCGGTCCCGGAGTGGTCAATTCGGCCGTGCGCGCCCTGGAGGACCCTTCACTTGGCGATATCTCGGAGTGTATCAAGAAGACAGCATTCAAGATAACCCGCGTAGGAGAGGTCATCGGCAAAGAGGTTGCAAAACGCCTGGACGCAAGGTTTGGTGTGCTTGACCTCTCTCTCGCCCCGACGCCAGCCATCGGTGACAGTGTCGCCGCAATACTTGAGGCCATGGGTCTGGAGAGTTGCGGCACCCACGGCACAACTGCAGCACTCGCACTGCTCAATGACGCTGTTAAAAAAGGCGGTTCAATGGCATCCTCCTCCGTCGGGGGCTTAAGCGGGGCCTTCATCCCGGTAAGTGAGGACGCAGGCATGATAAACGCAGTATTGTGTGGCTCCCTCAGCCTTGATAAGCTTGAGGCGATGACCAGCGTATGCTCGGTAGGGCTTGACATGATCGCTATCCCCGGTGACACCCCTGCATCCACGATCTCTGCCATAATCGCAGATGAGATGGCCATTGGCATGATAAACAAGAAAACAACGGCTGTAAGGCTCATCCCCGTTCCAGGTAAGACTGTGGGCGACATGGTAGAGTTCGGCGGACTGCTTGGCAGGGCCCCCGTCATGTCTGTGAACAGGTACAGTTCCGAGAAATTCATCGCAAGGGGAGGCAGGATCCCCGCACCCATACAGGCGCTGACAAACTGATGACAACTCTCCCACCGTTTCAGACAGCCATCAGTCAGGCAGACGACCTGACAAGACCCGTTCAGGAGTTCCCATGATAATAACCCTGATAGGAATGCCGGGCGCCGGGAAAAGTTCTGTCGGGAAAAGGCTTGCACGCCTCATGGGGTATACCTTCATCGACACGGACAACCTGATCATCCATGCTGCAGGCGCCCTGCTCCAGAAAATTGTGGATGAGCAAGGTGACATGGCGCTCATAGGTGTTGAGGAGCAGAGTATCCTTGGCCTTCAGTTAAAGGACAACAGTATCATTGCAACAGGTGGAAGTGTGGTCTATTCAGAAAAAGCAATGCAATTCCTCAAAGTAAACTCGGTCGTTGTTTACCTTGATGTTCCCTTCGAGGCTATCGCCCGAAGGCTTTCCAACATTGATACAAGGGGTGTTGTAGGTCTCAAGGGCAAGGGCCTGCGGGAACTCTACCGGGAGCGCACAGGACTTTACACTGCTTATGCCGATGTGACCATCAAGGTCGGTGCCAGGGACAAGGTGCAGGATGTAGTAACCCGGATTGGGGAAAAATTACGTGATAGAGGACTCTGAGCCTCTAACGCCTGCATTTCACTCCAGCAAGATGATTGTGTACTGGGAAGGAACTGCATCATTTAAGGGGAATTTTTGAAGAGGTGTCCCTAATTTATCCAAAGTTTTGTCCAGCCGTATCCCAAGGCCCATAAGACATGGTCTGCGAATTGTCGGATGGTGGCATGGCCCCTTAGAACCCGCACAGTTGACGCCGGAGTAGTCACTGGTGGCACACCATGTGCACATGCCCGGAAAAGTAGCAAGGGCAGTATTGTATCCCAGTTCCCAGGCGAGTTTCTCAAGTTCGATACTTCCTGGCTGTATCCTTTCCTTTCGTTCTCTCATCACGGTTTTTAAGGTGTCCTGGTACTTTTCTTTTGTAATTTTATCTTCAGGTGGAATGATGCTGTATTTTACAAAATTCTCACTGATCTCTCTTGAAAAACGGTTATCTGACTTCCAGTCTACAAGCAGCACCCATTCATAATCATTAAGCATTTTCCTGAATTCGTCCACCGGGGGTATGAACGGGGGACAGACCTGACTGCCATAACCATTGCAACCAAATTCGCATTTCAGGATTGTTCTGTTCTCGACGATTAAATATTCAACAGGTATTAATCTGATATTTTTTGCTCCCTGCTCTTTGGCCTTCTCTTCCAGAAGCCTGTAATTCTCTTCGGTTATTCTCATCCTTTATGCATATTTACCTGAGCACAGATTTAGTTTCTGCTCTCCTACTCCGGAACTCTTTCATTGGGGTTCGCTGCAAATATCTGGAAAACCTGGGAGAGTGCACTTATTTGTAGCTTGGCAAAGAATAATCTATAAGACTGGTAAAAGAGAACATAAAAAAGAAATGGTGCTCCGATCGGGATTCGAACCCGAGTCGCAGGAGTGAGAGTCCTGCATGATTGGCCGTGCTACACTATCGGAGCAAGATGTTTTGATTTGCTTTGGCTTAACAGCATCTCTGAAAGTAGTTTATAGAATATTAACCTTTCGTTAAATAATGGAAGGGTATGTTTGTTTCAGGCAAACATACCGTGGGGGATATTGTTCTCTTCTTCCGAGACTACTTTGTCGTAGGCATCTGTAAGGTCCTTCATGGTTATCTCTGTACCACGTCTTCTTAGGACGAACATGCCAGCTTCCTTTGTGATCACCTTGATGTCGGCACCACTAAGGCTGGCAGTCATTTTGGCGATGCTCGCAATGTCTACGTCCGGGGCAAGTTTCATCTTGCGGGTGTGTATCTTGAATATCTCTGTGCGGCCCTGCTCATCGGGTAGCGGGACCTCTATCACTCTGTCAAAACGTCCCGGACGCAGCAATGCTGGATCAAGCAGGTCTATACGGTTAGTTGCGGCAATGATCTTCACGTTGTTTGTTGCATCAAAGCCGTCCATCTCCGCAAGCAACTGCAGCATAGTCCTGTTGACCTCTGCAGATCCGGTCGTGCCATCATGTGTGCGCATGCCGCCTACTGCATCGATCTCGTCAATGAACAGGATGGTAGGTGCTTTGTCGCGTGCCATCTGGAACACGTCCTTGACAAGCCGCGCACCTTCTCCTACAAACTTCTGAATGAGGTCTGAACCGGACATGCGTATGAAGGTTGCCTGCGCGCGGGATGCAACAGCCTTTGCGATAAGTGTTTTACCTGTACCCGGGGCGCCGTAGAGCAATACTCCTGTGGGTGGCTCGATGCCTATGCGCTCAAAGAGCTCGGGCTCTGTCAGCGGTAATTCCACGGATTCAATTACCTCTTTAAGTACATCATCAAGCCCGCCGATCATATCATAATCTATTCCGGGTGATGTGATAAGCTCCATTACCTGTGCGCGGACATCGGCAGCCCTGCTTATTATAGATACTATAGAGAATGCGGCATTGACACAGACTCTCATTCCTGCCTGTATCTCGCCCTGGAAATGAGTTGGGATCTTAGTCACAACTTCCTGATTGTTCCCGTGCTGCCTTATGAGTGCCATGTCCTTTTCGACTTCCATGACACTTGCGATGAACAGGGGCGGCCTTGTCAGCTGCTCGATCTGTTTTTTGAGTTTACCGGATTCGTCGAGATAAGTGTTCGCCATCATGCTTGCCTCAAGGAGTTTTGCACGCATGTTCTCGTTATTGATCTTTAGTATCTCGATCTCCTGCAGTAATGACTCTACATCCTTTTTGTTAACATCATCTGGCTCAGACTGAGCAGCCAGCTTTGGATTCCGAGTGTCAGCCGGTGATTCGGCACTACTGTTAGACATAGGGGCATACTATACGCACCATCTAATATAAACTCAACTATGGGTAACCTATAAACCAGGCCGTGTGGATTTATAGCAAACCGGGTACCTGCAAAGAAAGCTCATCAGAATCTGGTGGGATTGTAGCTTATCTTTATCATATCTTGCTGTTCACTTGAAACACTGTTTTTGGCAATATTTCTCTGTTACACTGCATTTTAAAGTCCAATGGAGCTTAATTTTCGAAATAGTAACTTGAATGCTGTATTTGCGTGATTAACTCTCTCATTAATGCTCCTATTGAACAAAAAAGAAATATTTATCTAGCATGAATTGCAGTTATTATATTGTTGATAGAAGGATTTGGCTGTATTAATCTCTTCAAAATATGAACGAAGAAATAATATGCCTTTAATTCTCCTTAAAACAAATGAGCACTGAAATAAAAGAAAAGATTTATATATTATTACTTCCATTTAAGTAATTGCAAGGCACAACGCAACAAAGTGTTCCGGATGTGTTAACGCAAAAACAGATCAAGATTAAACGAGCAACCATTATCTGAGGGGATAAATGGTTTGTGAATCCATTATATCTGAGGGGATGAATGGATCTGCAACAAGAGGCAAAAAGATGAAGGTTCGGCTTGAGATCATCGATGAAGATGGCATTGAGAGCACAAATGTCGAGTTTGGCGGGAAGCACTGGAAACGGTGTCTTCTTGCATTCATTGACTCTATCGAGGACGCGAATCCAAAACACACCGAACCTTCGTCTGCTTACTCACACACGAATGTTACTTCTAATCCTGTTAATTACAATGGTGTTCCGGGCTCACAACCTTCTAATGTTCATGATCATGCCCAGCAGCCTGTAATGGCACAGCCGTTTATGCAACAGCAACAGGCTATGCAGCAGCAGGCTTTCTTCCAGCAGCAAGCTCAGCAACAGGCCCAGTACCAACAGCAGCAGCAATCGCCTTATCAGCAGCAGTCTCAATATTATCTACCTCCTGCGGTGGCCCCGTATTATTACTATGGACAGCCGGCTCAGAATATATCCTCTAGCAACTCCCAACAACCACTCCACTATCCACCAGTCCAGCCGGCTGCTCCGGAGGTAATGCCTGTCAGGCAGCAGGATGCTTATAATGGCAGTGTCCGGCAGCGTGTCACAGGACGCACCGCAAGTTTACAGGAACGGATGAACGATTCTTCTCTCACTATCAACGAGAGGCTTGAGCTCTTCCTGAAGTACGAGTATCCTCGTGTCTGGTTCTCCTCGCAGGACGTCCAGCAGCACTACGAGCAGATATACGGCACGATAAAACAGAGCACGGTTTCGACCTATCTCTCAAGGATGTTCCAGAAAAACATGCTGGAGCGTCGTGGCAACAGGACTCAGCGGGAATATAAGTACATCGGTGGCGAGATAAGCAGTCCGCGTCAGCCGGTTCCTGCTCAGGCAGGTGTTCCGCCTTTTTACAGGAACTCCGTGGAATATGGTTAAGTCCAACGACAACGTATCCTGAAGATGAAATTTTTTCAAAATGCTCTCAAAACCGGCATTATTTTACTATTCATCGGTTTTATACTTGTTTTTCTGGGCACACTATTCTCTTCAGGTGAAAGCAATAGTGGTTTCGGAGGCCTTATTCTCATTGGTCCGATACCGATAGCCTTTGGCTCCTCTCCCGCAATAACTTCTACTATGCTGTGGGCAGGTGTTGTGCTAGCATTTGTTTATCTCTTCATGTACAGGAGAGTTCGATAATGTCTTTGCTTATCTATGCAGGTATTTCCCTTATATTCCTGGGCTTCATTCTTATTGTCATAGGAAGTATCGGCTCTTTTCTGGGGGATATTTTTGGCAAAGGAAACCTTAAAACAGACGAACCCGGGACGGATGGATCTAAAACCCATGTAAGGGGTGGTGGCATCATAATGATTGGCCCTGTCCCTATAATATTAGGCTCTGACCGCGGAAGCTTAAAGACTCTCATAATGCTTGCCATAGTTCTGATAACAATATATTTCGTGTTTTCTTCCTGTTACCCTTCCTGTTAATCAGGTGATATTTTGTGGTGAGCATGTGATCGTGTTGGCCTGTTATAAGTGTGACAGGGAGGTGGAATAAACATGCTCTTCCATTGTGAACATGTTTATACAGGTTCAGTCCAATATTACATTTAATGCGCCAGTTCAAACTTGTGTCCGACTACGAACCAAAGGGTGATCAGCCCAAAGCTATAGCCCAGCTGACAGAGGGTATCCGGAAAAACATGAGGCAACAGACCTTGCTGGGTGTTACGGGATCCGGCAAGACCTTCACAGTGGCAAATGTCATCCAGAAAGTGCAGATGCCTACACTTGTGATAGCACACAACAAGACGCTTGCAGCACAACTTTATTCCGAGTTCAGGGAGTTCTTTCCGGACAATGCTGTGGAGTATTTTGTGAGTTATTATGATTACTACCAGCCTGAGGCCTATATACCCACTACGGATACCTATATTGAAAAGGATGCTTCCATCAATGAGGAGATAGACAGGATGCGCCTCTCGGCGACAAGATCACTGCTTGAGCGCCGTGATGTGATCGTAGTATCCAGTGTATCCTGTATCTACAACCTGGGTTCCCCCGAAGAATGGCGCAAGATGTCCGTCTTGCTGACCGTGGGAGATGAACTTGACAGGGCGTCCCTCTTTGAGGATCTAATCAATATACAGTATGAGCGCAACGACGTCGAATTCACGCAGGGTAAGTTCCGCTCCAGGGGGGATACTATTGAAGTATATCCAGCTCAGGAGCGCCAGGGCATTCGCATCGAACTCTTCGGTGATGAGATTGACCGCATAGCTTACTTTGATCCTGTTAGCGGGAAAGTACTCCATGAACTAAGGCCTGGCGAGAGCACCATGATTTATCCTGCCAAGCACTTCGTCATGTCCGAGGAGCACATGGCAGGTGCGCTGGAATCAATTGTGGCTGAGCTTGAGGCTGAGTTGCCCCGGCTCAGGTCCCAGAACAAGCTGCTTGAAGCACAAAGGCTTGAGCAGCGCACCAGGTTTGACCTGGAAATGATACGGGAACTCGGATACTGCAGCGGTATAGAGAACTACTCACGTCACTTTGATGGAAGAAAACCCGGGGAACCCCCTTCTTCCCTGCTGAATTTCTTCCCGGAAGATTACATGGTCGTCATTGATGAATCCCATGTCACCATCCCGCAGGTAAGAGGTATGCATAACGGTGACCGCGCAAGGAAAGAGTCCCTCATTTCCTACGGTTTCCGTTTGCCTTCTGCGTATGATAACCGTCCCCTGCGATATGACGAGTTCGAAAGGCAGCTTAACTATGTACTTTACGTATCCGCCACGCCTGCCGAATATGAGATTCAGAGAAGTGGCGCCGTGGTGGAGCAGATCATCCGCCCCACGGGACTTGTTGATCCGGAGATCCTTGTACGGCCTGTTGAGAACCAGGTAGATGACCTTATAAGTGAGGTGCGCAAAGTGACTGCCGCAGGCTATCGGACACTTGTGACGACTCTCACGAAAAGGATGGCTGAAGACCTTACCGATTATCTTGTAGAACTGGGCATCAGGGTGCGGTACATGCATTCGGATATTGATACTCTTCAGCGGGTTGAGATAGTAAGGGACCTTAGAAAGGGTGAGTTCGATGTGCTTGTAGGCATAAACCTGTTGCGGGAGGGACTGGACATTCCAGAGGTGGCCTTTGTTGCAATTCTCGATGCTGATAAGGAAGGTTTCCTGCGTTCGGAACGTTCTCTTATACAGACTATCGGGCGTGCATCCAGGAATGTGGACGGGCATGTGATACTGTATGCAGGAAACATTACCGGTTCAATGGAGCGTGCAATAAAGGAAACCAACAGGCGTCGCAAGATCCAGGTGGAATTCAATGAAAAGCACGGTATCACTCCTAGATCCATACAGAAAGCACTGCAGAAAGAGATGGTGGAGCACAGGGAATATCCCGAGGGTTCCGAGCTCATGGCGATTGCGGAAGACCTGTCTTCAGTGGAGCTCTCGGACATGATAATAGACCTTGAGTCCGAAATGCACCTGGCTGCCAGGAACCTTGAGTTCGAAAAAGCAGCTGAGCTTCGCGACAGGATAAAAGAACTGCGTGAGAGCTATGCAATATGATTGGCACTCTCATCTTCTGAGTATGCGCCGCATCCTGCCCTTTGGCTTGCCGGGGGTACTTTCGTCGTCCCTGATATCCTTTCCGGTGTAATGAAGAAAGACATCATCAAGTGTTGGCTTGTGCAGGTTGACGGACTCTATCGTGAGACCAAGTTGTGCGGTGGTTCCCAGAATATCCGGTATCTCACGTTCTCCGTTGGCGGCTGTGATGCGCACCAGGTTTTCAGATGTGGATATGTTATTCACTCCCGGACGGGTGCTGAACTGTTCAGCTAGTGCTCGTGCTTCATATTCTGAAGTGAGGCCGAGTGTAATGATATCCCCGCCCAGGGATGACTTTAGCTCATACGGGGTGCCAATTGTGATTATCCTGCCGTGGTCGATGATCGCTATCCTGTTGCAGAGCTTGTCGGCCTCTTCCATATAGTGGGTGGTGAGCACCATGGTAATATTCTTATCCCGGTTCAGCTCCCGGATGTACTCCCATATATGGTTCCTTGTCTGGGGGTCAAGCCCGATGGTCGGCTCGTCCAGGAAGAGCAGGTTTGGGTAATGCATCAGCCCCCGGGCTATCTCCAGGCGGCGCATCATCCCGCCTGAGTACTTCTGAACTATCTCATTTTCCCACTTTGACAGCTCCACCAGTTCCAGGACCTCTTTCATCCTTTCAGAGCGTTGTTTCTTATTGAGGCCGTAGAGCCTGCCATGCAGATCCAGATTCTCCCTGCCTGTCAGCTTCTGGTCAAGGGTCGTTTCCTGGAATACCACGCCTATGGACTGGCGGACCCTGGTGGGATTCCTGCTGATGTCATACCCCCAAACGGTAGCTTTGCCCGATGTGGGTCTGAGCATTGTGGAGAGCATGGATATAAGAGTGGACTTGCCTGCCCCGTTGGGCCCAAGAAGCCCGAAAAGCTCCCCCTTCTCCACAGTGATGTCGATATTGTCCACTGCCGTCAGGTTGTCATACTGCTTGGTTATTCTCTCCGTGTGGATTGCGGCGTCGCTCATTCTTACCCCTGGAACAATGGCTTAACGTTCAAATATACTTATGTATTCAGCGCCGGGCGAAAATGTTATATTCAAAAAAACGCTTGTATGGGTTACACTCTGCGCCGATGGTCTAGCGGCTATGACTGGGGCCTTCCAAGCCCTAAACCCGGGTTCGAATCCCGGTTGGCGCATCTGTCCCTTCATTCTTCTTCTTAATATTCAAGAATTTTAATAGAATCTACTCTATTCTTTTTTATATGGTAATTATAGAGTATATATAGAAAATTTTTATATAGTCTCGATAATGTTTTAATACTACTTCTGTAAAACGGTGGTAGTAGTGGAGTTATTAGAAAGCTTTGAAAGAGACCTGACTATCCGCAGGAGATCGATTCGGACGGTCCAGGGATACAGCAAGATAATAAGAAAGTTCCTGGAATACTTTCCGGAGCCTAAGAAACATGCATCTTCTCATCCTGCACGGCCGGCTTAATGTGGAGACCGCCCACTACTACAGCCGCGCCCCGATGGACGACGGTGTAACTGAATGGGGGGTGTGGAAGGGCTTGGGGCACGGATGCGCGAGGGCACAATCAGGCCATGTCCTGCGGACATGACCAAGTTAAGAAGTGTGAGCGTATGACTTGTTGTATTATACTGTATTATAAGGCATTAATAACAGCATATAATAAACTATAAGTGTGTATAAGTCCTTATACTTTATAACAAATGGAGCAAAAGTACATGACACACAACGCACCAACAACCATACCAACCACAAAGGTGGTGAGAGACCGACTGAAAAGCTATGGTCAAAAGGGGGAGACCTATAGTGATATTCTTGAACGCCTGATGGATAAAGTCGATAAAGACGAATTCATGGACCGCATGTACAGGCGCTTAGAGGAAAAGGATCAGTTTGTCTCACTTGATGAACTCTGAAGTGAGTTAAATGAAATATCGAGTAAGTATACATCCACATGTCCGGAAATTCCTGAATGCACTTGATCTTGAAACTAAAAACAGACTTGTAGAAGGCCTTCGTAAATTGGAGGACAATCCATTAGATAATGATGTTAAAAAACTAAAAGGAACTAAAGGCCGGCAAGACCTTTACAGGTTACGCATTGGAGATTACAGAGCTATTTTTGCAATTGAAGGCGACATTATATACGTACTCGAAGTTATTAACCGCGAGCATGGTTACAAATGGCTTTGATTAACCCTTCTTATTAATCCGGATCGTCTTCATCAGGATTGCCGATCTCGGCCCAATATTTAATATCTGTCGTTTGATCAGAGAGACCGGTATATACTCATAATATCACCTCATGGATCCGCATACAATCTCCCCTTAACAAAATGCTCGTTACCTCTGGCCTTATACCTATTCAGGAAATCCCTGATTATCGGATTCTCTCAGGCGTTGACCATCCTTTCTATCCTGGTCACCTGTGACTTTTTGGAAAGCATGTGCAGGAATACGGGTAAACGGGAGCTTGCTACCTGTCTTGCCAGACTTGCTGTTGCTTTATTCAATTTGTTGCTCCTGTCCGGCATGTCTCTTGCCAGAGCGCTCATCACCCTGTCGAAAGCACCAATTCCGGTGGAAAAACCAGTTTCCTCCCATATCCCCTTATCGATGCTGAACAACAGTTCGATAAGGCCTCCTAACTCTGCAGCAAAGTGTTTCCAAGCGGGTTCCTCCATGACCAGGTAGGAACGCCCTTTGCTGATATTGGAAAAGTATTCATGGAAAGTATCGCCCTGTGCGAGTGTGTATACCTTTCCTATATTGCCGGTATGGCTGTCAGTGTTAATTGCAATTCCCTTGTTATATCGCTGTGCAAGGACCATGGAGAAGAAATTCTTCTGCCGAAGGTCCTGAGCATTGTACTCCACCACAGGAAAATGCTTAACGAGCTCGGGCACTGCAAGTATATTTGGCTTTTCACCGAACTTGAACCAGAAGGGGTGGTTGTAGATATAAGGCAGGTCATTACTTTTAAGATAGTCAATGACGCTGTAAATGTTCTTCTCCTTCTTTGCCAGAAGCTCTATTTCCTGATATTGCTCCCTGTCAAATGCGAAGGCGTTCATATGTACTGTATGCCCTACGTTTTCGATGTCCTTTATGGATATCTCTACACCAGGGGTCAGGTCTTCCCTGTTCCATCCCAGCATATCGTAGGCCTTTATAGTATCATGGTCCGTGAACGTGACATAGTCAAGTCCCATACTTTTCGCTTTCTCAAAAAGGCGGGCGGGGTGGGACTGCCAGGCAGGAGGGACATCATGCGAGCAGCATGTATGTACATGCATATCAGCTTTGCACCATCCGTCCTCCATAAGTTCGGCTGCCCTTTCTGAAGAAATGATCTTATCTTTTATCTCGGAGGTCTGAAACAATTTATCACAGCGCGGTTTGTGGGTGGTGGTATTATAGAGTACAATCTTTGAAACGGGATGATATATAACTATATTTATTAATTCCGTATTTTAAGTACTAACTATATATCTGCATACGCGGCTATTTATTATTAATTATTATGTTATTAATGAAATAATATCTGATCGTCATCTATCCCTGTCTGTTCGATTCTCATAGTTTGATCCTGCTGTAATTATTCCTGCGTTTTGTTCCTGGTCGTTTTTTGCTAAAACCTTTAACTTTGCAGGTCTATTATCTTTTATGGAGAGATCAGAAATCGTTTTTGGGATGCTGGCTGAAGTTGCCATGTCCGGGGTGTGTCAGAATGCAGAAGCAGGTAACTAATGAGGTTGAATGATGGCGGATATCAACAGATCGATCTTCGTTTTCAGGAGGGACCTGCGCATCGACGACAATCTGGGTCTCAGGGCAGCCGTGGAGTCTTCAAATGAAGTAATCCCTTGCTTCATATTCGACCCA
>NZ_JAUXNK010000101.1 GCF_030682845.1 Methanolobus sp.
CCGGAAAACTAAACAGTTACTATCCTCATGGTCAGTACAGTCTGCTACCACAATATGGCATGCTTATTTTTTCACAAGTCCTGAAAAATGAGATCATTCGGTAATTCTCCATTCTTGCAAATGTACGATAAAAGCTCCTGCATACAGGTAATTATTTCTATTCACAGGCATATTCTCATTTAGAGAACAAAAAGGACAATATCATGAGAGAATTCACAGTTGTCATTGAACAGGATGAGGACGGCATTTATGTGGCTTCGGTACCTGAGCTGGACGGGTGCCATACCCAGGCAAAGACACTGGACGAACTGAACCAGCGTATCAAAGAGGCTATTGAATTATATCTTGAAGTCACATCTGAGAGTGATCGATCAGGCCATCTTGATCTTGTAGGTATACAGAAAGTCCGGGTTGATGCATGACCGAAAAGATACTCCCCATCCATGCAGGTCAGGATATTGGAAAAGGTATGCTAAGAAAGATCATAAATGACGTGAAAATCTCAAGGGATGAATGGATCAGCCTGGTAAATAGCCTTATCACATTCTGATCGTTCTATTTGTTTTATGCAAGTATTCAGAAAGTGTCTTTTCCATAGTTTTGGCATCTACCAGTGGTAGCCGGCTCATACGGTGAGCTCTATCTGTCAAACATAATCAAACCCGGGAAAGTTTCTAATGCAAATGCATGTTATTGAAGATAAGGTGCAGAAATGAAGAAATACACATTCCCTGTAGTTATTGAAAAGGACCAGGACGGGTATTTTGCCATGTGTCCGGCCCTTGAAGGCTGCTATTCTCAGGGTGACACTTATGAAGAATCTCTTGAGAACATCAAGGATGCAATTCGCCTGATTCTGGAAGATATGGAAATGTCTGATGAACTGGCTCCGGATATTAACTCCTTCAGTCTGGTCGCAGTCGAGGTCACTGCATGAGTGACAAACTGCCAGGGGTCACCGCAAAGCAATAAATAAAAACAACCATCCCGCCGCAAGCGGCGCATTCCATCATTTCTGATAAAAGTATAGGACAAGAGATTACTTGATTATACTCTGCATGTCATGTATACAATATGCAGAAAAATAGCCGGAGCATTCAATGGACAAAAGGTCTTCTGAGCAGGGTGCATAAAAGGATCTATATGCAAGAATGATCACATTACCCTTATGCAGTTTCATGGTCACAGTAACGGTAACAAAACAACAAACAATTTTCTGTTGATCAACCCACGATGATATATATACAGAGAGCATATTCCAGATTGAAGATATACAGGTGTGAATAATGCTTATTGAATATATTCATGCAGCTCTTGAAAAAGCCAAATATGAGATCATTGATGACGATGAACCTTACTATGGTGAAGTGCCTGAACTCAATGGAGTATGGGCTACGGGGAACACTCTTGAAGAATGCAGGAAAAACCTGGAAGAGACCATTGATGAATGGATAGTTTTCAGGCTGCGGAAAGGATTGACACTACCACCCATAGGCGATCATATAATCAAAGAGCCTGGGGAAGTTGCAATTGCATAAGCTTACTCCTGTAACACATAGGAATCTTGTAAAAAGATTGCGGGAATTGGAATTTGAAGGTCCTTTCTCAGGTGCAAAACATTCTTTCATGACAAAAGGGGACATTGTCCTGACCATTCCTGATCCACACAAAGATAGGATCAGTGCCTATCTGCTTCAAAGGATACTAAAACAGGCCAACATATCCCGGGAAGAATGGATGGGGGAATAGAAACATGGATAATAATTTTGTTATAGGTGTGATCATCCCGCTGCAGGCGGCGCGGTCCGACACCACTGATAAAGACAGGAACAAAGCCTTTATACTTAATCTTGAAACTGTCGTATAGTGCAGGATCAAGATCTCACTCGATCAACACGCAAATCTGATAATATAAACTTTTTTATTAGATTTCCCGCATTCACAGATTTGGCTCATCCTGATGATTCCGGGGCGGGGCTGGTTATCGCTGCTGTTGTGCTTGTGCGGTGAAAAATACCACCGATTTCTCATTTTGCCCGATATTTCTGTATTTCATGTTTCGCCAGCATATTGGAGCCGATAGTGTATACAAGGATCACGATACCCAGCCAGATGAAATGGCTTCCTATTTCAGGCATACCTAAATATTTCAAGACAAGACCAATACCGAAGATCAGCAAATTTGCCATGCCTATCTTTTTATTTCGTTTCACAGTCTGCTCATATATCTGTTTGTGCACAAGATACTCTTTTTTTTCAGTTTTCACGTTTTCACATCCTCTGACATGTAGGTTATAGAGCCAGCAGCTCAAAATCTTTTTGGCAAACATAATTGCTGCAGGACAAAAAAAGGTGAGCGTTATTTGTGCGGGCCCGTAGGTCTCTATTGCTCACCCTCGGCTCCCATGATACAATAATAGCCGCCGGTCAGGCCGTTTTCCTTATAGACCGGGCAGTTTGCGCAGATGCATCCTTTCTTCTCTTCGATGAAACGGCTCTTTCCGGAAGCGCAGAACACTCCCTCCATGCGCTCCACATCTGAGGTATCGCCCTCTATCATTCTTGTCATGTCCTCCGGCTTGGACTTCTGCTCATACGCGGTCCTGTAGGTCGGACATTTCCTGCACAGACATTTGTGTATGTTGTCAACGCTCTTCTCCACTTTCCCCATAGTGTACCTCCCTGGCACTGTCATTTGCATTAGACATCTAATGCAATAGGAGATATGAGAGGCGCCTTATATAAAGAAACGTAAAACTCTCAGTCTTTACATTTGTCCGACAATTACTGTCAGTAATAATATAACTTCTTCTTTTCCGATCTAAAGACTTTACAGACCTTCTTTTTCTCTGTTTTTTCGATGAAATTGAAGCGTCGGACAGCCTGTTCAGTTGCAGACATCCTCAATTTATCGTGAGCACGAACAGGAAGATGCGGCCTCCGAACTGCCAAAACCTGATAGAAGATTACTTCCTCCGGGTACTGAGAATCTAATCTACGAACCACGTCCATTACTGGTAATAAAATTTACTAATGTTTATGATTGGCCAAGCAATTAATGCAGAAAGTTTATTACCATATTCAGTGTCATATTTATTATGAAGAATCTGAATCTGGAAATAGCCGAACCAAGAATTCTGGTATTGAATGACGAAAAACCCTTTGAGGAAATGAAGGAACTTGCCTGGAACAAAAAGACCGCAGCTTTCGGGGGACTTCAGAATCTCTTATCACGCCCGAAACCTGAGGACATTAAAATAATACATTCTGAAAAGCAATACAAACCTTTCTGGCATGCGGTGTGCTCAACTAATTTTGAATACAAGCGTTGCCGCGAGTTCACTATTAAAATAAGTGACCCACTTGTAAAAAAAGTCATATTCTCTGACGGTGAGAGGGAAGTAGATCAGGGAAGGAACGTAAAACTCTCAGGTATCGAATACTGTGTCGATTCCAAGACCCGAGAGATCTTTATAGATGCCTATGCAGAAAACGAGGTGAATTTCTCCCGATATGTTACCATGCCCACACGTATGATATCGCAAACCGAAGAACTGGGTGCAGGAGACAATATCGTAGTTCCGGCAAAAGTGAAAGCAGCCTATATTGTCCGAAAATTGCTAAGTGAAATGATAAAGCCTATAGATGCGGACGAAGTACTGGACGAGACCATGAGTATAGAGACACTGGATCTGTATTTCAGGCCGATCTATGCTTTTGAGTATTCCTGGATACCAAAGAATAAACAAACGGTTCTGGAGTTTGATGGTATTACCGGTGAGTACCATTCAGGCAAGGTGCTCAGGGAAAAGATGGCTGAGATCTTCACCGAAGAAACCTTGTTCGAGATCGGAGGGGAAGTCGCAGGAGTTATTATTCCGGGTGCGAATATACCGATGAAGATATTACAGGAATCCAGAAGGAGAAAGAAAGCCAATGTATAAGATATGAAGAGACACTTTCCCGATGGATATCACGTTGATGATTCCGACCGTTGAGGCCCTGGCGGATGATTTCTGGCAATGTCTTTGAAAAGAGAAGATAAAGAAGACAACTGGCTTAGAGGCCGTATCTGGGGAACTTCCTCATTCATAGCATTTTTTGACCTCTACCAGTCCCTCCCTTAGTTCGGAACTTGCCTTCTCCTGTTCTTCCAGCATATGTCTGATCTTAATGATCTTAGTTTTAGGATCGCCCGATCCGGCAATAACTCCTTCCGTCTCCTTCTTCCTCGGAGCCAGGAACGAATTGGCTATGAAGCCTGTGAACACGCTGGATACGCCAACTCCGGAGGTCATAAGCGCAATGCCGATCAGTCGACCCCCGCCGGTTGTGGGATATCTGTCTCCGTAACCAACGGTTTTTATGGTCACAAAGGCCCCCCCAGAGGGCATCTGAAACTGTTTTATGTTGGCTTCGGGGTTCTGGCTCTCAAACCTGAGCACCCAAACACTGCCTGAAAAAGTACACATCCACCTCTATGTGACTGGGTCCCACATTAGTTTCTTTTCATATGAGATACTTTTTCATCAAGTTCTTCGATTTTACGCGATAGCTCATCTAACTTCTTAAGTATCAGCTCATTCTCAGAAACTATATCTTTGCTCTTAGATTCTTCCTTAGTGTCTTTGGATACAAAATAAGAAGCGATATTAGCTGTCAATATTGAAACACATGCAATTCCGACCAGCATCAGGAGGGAGGCAAAAAGTCTGCCAGGCACCGTTTTGGGGTATAGGTCACCATATCCTACTGTAGTTACCGTTGCTATTGCCCACCATATCCCATCAACAACACTCTGATTCTCTACCCATCCGAATATCGCTCCAGAAATCACAATAAATGAAAAGGTAATGAATGCAATGTGATGAAATGAGTTCTTTGTGTAAATATCGTAGATCGGCTTGATACCCCTTTTAAGAGGGATCATTATCCTTAAGAAACGTAAGAGCCTGAGAGCTCTTAATGTTCTCAACGAAGCAAAGGAGGATGGGAAGATGATAGGTGGTGTGATCAAAATTATTAACACATTGAACCAGTTCTTCTTGGTGTACTCTATTTTATTGCTTGAAAGACTTACTAACAAGAGATATTCCAAAAGAAAGATAAACCATATGATATCATCTATTAGCGTTGCAAAGGATATATACCGCTGGTTATTGGTAACTATCCCAAGCTCAACTAATAAAACAGGAATGATCAGCAACGAAAGGAGGATCATCGGCTTTTCTATTTTCTTCTCGATCCTCCTAGCAATCTCATCATTAGAAGCCATTTTTTCTCCCGGGTTTGCAACAGTAAACGTTCAGGCAGATCTTGCCTCTACATAATACAGATGCTGCCTGTCCGGACAGTACATATCCAGCTCGATCTTCAACTTCTGCACCAGGTCACAACAATACTGTTCCATGACACCGAACTTCTCCCGGAGGATCTTGCAGAGCTCATGTGTTGATATCCCATTCTCCACGTGATCAGCAAGCTCGTGCAGGACATATTCTGCCAACTCGCCGGGGGTACAGGAGTCTGTTACTTCAGCATCCGTAAGCCATGATATTTTTATGTCGCCTAAAATAAGATTTCTTCGATTAAATCGAATGTTATGGAATGATTTCTCACCACATATTGCACATTTCGTTTTCATATACATGCAAATCACCTAGCGTTTAACCGGATGCTGACAAAGTTGTAATTTCGATCAACAGTGTTTCTCAACAGAATTATTCGATTATGTTGTCCACGATGATGGGGCGAATGTTCCTGGGGGCCTTACCCTCTTCAAACACCTGCTTGAGTAACTTTACCATGGCAGGAGTTATGTCTTTTTCTGACAGCGTTGACAGTAGCCCCTCAGCTTCCATGTCCTTTTCTTTCTGCTCTCTCTTGTAACGCCCAATGAACTCCGCAAGTGCAACGCTTACAAGATCGGACATGCTGCTGAAATCACCCGCATCAACCAGCTCTTCTGCCTACCTCTTGATGTAAGGACTCACTGTCGCGTGAATTGATTCTTTCTTGTATTGGATTGCCATTGCACAATCATGTAGTGTTTATTCCATATATATGCTTTTACAAGCTATTCCGCTTAATTATGACAGTGGGGTTACATATCCATATTAGAAGGATTATGCCATAATTAGGAGATAATCCTTACGGAGTATAAATATTTACATGTGATCATCAGCAGATACGAAGGGACCCGGCTGGGAATGCAGAGAGAGTAAAAACATTATAAATTAATTATTTAGTTTTATTTAATTTGCTATAAGTACAAAGAGCCGCATAATTTAATGTAGTGTGATCTGGAATTATAACTGCTTGAGTGAGAGTGATGTAGATGAGAAAACCATTGCTTGATGTAGTATTTAAGTCTGAAAAGAGAAAGGGAGTTCTCTTGCTACTACAGGACGGAGCAAAGGAAATGGAGTATCTTCTAAAATTTATTGATACTAACAGACAAGCATTACTTCCCCAGATTAGAATACTTGAAGAGCATTACCTTATTGATCACTATGATGACACTTATGAACTGACAACAATTGGTAAATTGATAGTCGATGAGATGACTCCTCTGCTAGGGATCATTGAAACTTTTGATGTTGACATTGACTATTGGGGAACTCATAGCCTGAATTTTATTCCACCTCACCTTTTAGAAAGGATTAATGAACTTGGAAAATGTGCAGTAGTGAGTCCTTCTATTACAGAGATTCATGAGGCCCATAAAATAATAGAAACAGCATCCAAAAAATATCATTACGCCATTACTACTTTTTTCTATCCCAACTTTAGAGATATATTTTCAGGAATTCTATCCGAAGGCGCAGATATGCATGTAATCATTTCTCAAAGCCTGTTTGACAAATTAGAAATTGACAATTATAATGACATCAAAGAACTGCTCAGTAATGATTTAGTTCATTTCTACTTATACCCTAATAAAATGAACTTGCTATCTTTTGTATATAGTGAGCAGATGGTAATGATAGGCCTGCTAACAATTAATGGAAGTTTTGACAACAAGCACGTTGTCTGTGAAAATCTGACAGCTATTAATTGGGCAAAAGATGTCTTCGATTATTACTTGAAGAACTCTACACCAATAACTGAGATTTAGTTTACTTTAAGAGTATCTCCATGTCTTTTTCTATGGTGCTGTTCGGTCTAATATTGAACTTATCCACCAGGACATTGAGAACATTCGGTGATACAAATGCCGGTAGCTTTGGACCAAGGGTAATATCCTGTATTCCAAGCCTTAGGAGGGTAAGCAACACAAGGACTGCTTTTTGCTCATACCATGCAATATTGTACGAAATTGGTGCTTCGTTAACATCTGTAAATCCAAGCCTGGCCATAAGTCCTTGTGCAATGATGATCAGTGAAAAGGAATCATTACACTGTCCTGCATCCAGTACCCTTGGAATTCCATCAATGTCCCCGAGATTAAGTTTGTTGTAGCGATATTTTGCACATCCTGCAGTAAGTATGATAGTATCCTTTGGAAGTGCTTCTGCAAAATCAGTATAATACTGCCTCTCCTTGTGACGCCCGTCACATCCTGCCATGACAATGAACTTCTTTATCTTGCCTGCCTTGACGGCATCAACGATCTTGCCTGCATTAGATAGTACGGAGTTGTAAGCAAAACCGGTCATTATGGTACCTTCTTCCAGTTGTACCGGAGGTTCACAGGTCTTTGCCTGCTCGATGATGGCCGAGAAGTCTTTCTTACCGTTTTCAGCCACAATGTGTGTGACACCATCATAACCTACGGAACCTGTAGTGTATAATCTGTCAACGTAAATTTTCGTTGGAGGGACTATGCAGTTGCTAGTCAGTAATATTGGTCCGTTGAAACTCCCGAATTCCTGCTTCTGGTGCCACCACGATCCGCCGTAGTTGCCGACAAGATGTTCGTACTTCTTAAGTTCTGGATATGAATTTGCAGGCAGCATCTCCCCGTGAGTATATACATCGACACCTGTTCCTTCGGTTTGATCCAATAGTTGTTTCAGGTCATTTAGATCATGTCCGCTGATGAGAATTCCCGGCTTGCCTCTTGTTCCAATATTGACCAGTGTAGGTTCCGGATTTCCGAATGTAGCTGTATTTGCCATGTCAAGTTCTGCCATTATGTCAAAACCATTTTCCCCACATTTTAGGGCCAATGAGATGAGGTTCTTATCAGTCAGACTGTCATCCGTGGTTGCCACAAGGCCTTCTTCTATAAATGAATTAACTTTTTTATTGCTATACCCGAGCATCATAGCATGATGTGCATATGCTGCAATTCCTTTGATACCAAAGATTACCAGTTCTCTTAATGAGCGGATGTCTTCTTCCTCTGTCGCAAGTATGCCTGTGTTCCTGTCCTTTAGGTTCTCCTGGGTCAAAGTTGCGATCTCGGGTAGATCGTCTTCATCAAGCAAATTGTTAGCCAGAAGTTTCTGCTTGATCTCATTCTGAAGTTTGAAGCCTCTGTCAATACGGTCCTGAATTCCGGTCGCTCTGAAATCGGCATTCGTTATGGTCGAGAACAGTGCATCGAGCATAAAATCATCAGTGCTCTTTTGGGAAATGTTTGCCTTTCTTGCTTTTTGGTTGTAGAATGCAATGCTTTTCAGGACATAGATGAGATCGTCCTGAAGGTCTGCGACTTCCCCTTTCTTACCGCACATTCCGTTATTTGTGCAGCCTCCTCCGTTCATTGTTTCTTCACACTGGTAGCAGAACATTTTGTCACCTTTATTTGCTATATGTGGTGTGCAGGTATGTCTATTTACTTTTTATGCTCCCACACTTCAAGCCTTCCCTAACATGAGCATGCATAGTAAAAGTCATAGCACAGGTTTTTTATAATGAAAAAGAGCATCTCGATAAGCATATATTAACTTAAATCACGCTTTTAACGATTCTGTAGAAATCCTCGATATTTGGACAAGATAGAAATTAGCAATAATTAAAATTTGCTGTCGGTTATTGAAGAAATCTGACAACTTTTTCCTACAGCTGGTGATTTCGAGAGGTTTTCTACATAGCCTGTTTCCTACATCTTTACGATACGTATATTTTTGCCGGTACTGGCCTGAAGATGATGGGGTATAGAAAATTCACAATATTCTCAGTAGTATCCACAAAGTCTGGTGGTTCTAACTGTCTTCAGGCTTTTTTTTGTGTTAGCAATATGTGTTTTTGCATGAACTATTCTCCAAAATGTTAATTTCTACAAGGCAGATCTTTTATATGGTGGAATCGCCAGCTAATGATTGAATTACAAACGCAACCATAGCGCCATAGGCGGCGCATTCCAAGAGGACTTATCGCAAAAAGCAAAAAAGACACATGATATTCTTCTATTTCGGTATTTCCTGCTGACACGGTAACCTTTATCTGCCGACATAATCAAACCCGGAAAGATTTTAATGCAAATGCATGCTATTAAAATAAGGTGCAAAAATGAAGAAATACACATTCCCTGTAGTTATTGAAAAGAATCAGGTGGGTATTTTGCCATGTGTTCAACTCTTTAATAAATATTGAAGTTATAGGGTCTTAACCAAAACTTCCATGTAAGCAATACCTTTAGGATAAAGAAAGGGCTAATCCCCACCTTTTCAAAGGTGGGATACAGCCCGTCAACTTTTCAGAGACGAGTATAAATACACATGATAAACGAATATACATAGAAACCCAAAAGGTGAAATGATCTTGAATAAAGTGTTTCGTTATCGCCTCTACCCCACAAATGTTCAAACATCGATACTTGTTGACACACTTGAGCTTTGCAGGTGGACATATAATGAAACACTGGCC
>NZ_JAUXNK010000003.1 GCF_030682845.1 Methanolobus sp.
GCTTTTGGAAGCTGGAACCTGAGCTCGTTGTCCTGCATGGAAAGATTAGTCTTCAACCTGATGTTCATGGAGCTTATCTGATAGTTAGTCCTTGAGGAACCGGCATTGAGGTTCTCATCCATCTGTTCAAGGGAATCACGGAAAGCCCGGACCAGGTTCGCGGACGAAAGTTCAGGCCGTGCGCGGGACAATAGTTCCAGTTTGTTCTCGACCTCTGCTTTCTCTTTAATTATCCGTGTTAACCTATCACTAAGCAGATTATGTTCCATTTTAAGCGTAAGATTTTCTTTTTTAACGTGTTCCAGTGCCTCAGTTTTCAGAGACAGGTCCTTCCGGAGAGATGTGAATTCAGCATCCAACCCTTCAAGGCTTTTCTGGACCAGGGTGTAGCTCTGCTTCTTTAGATCAGCATTATTTGACCTGTTCAAACTTTCAATGTTTATCTTGAGTTCATTGATGTCAGCCATTGTGCCCCCCGATAATCACCCTTCCACATTCCTGGTGGAAGGAGGTATTGATACTATTTTTGCCTTAAGGATACTGGAACCTTCTACAGCATAGGAATTAAGTGATTTGTAAGAAGCGTTAAGAGGCGCTGCGTTCAATACGGGTTTATACCCCCTTATCCGGTTCTTGGAATCCAGCTCGGTCTCGTACTTCATTGTCAGTGACATTTTGAGCTCGATATCAACTTCAGGTATGTGGTACCAGGTAGCTTCAAGATTATACTCCTTGAGCGCCTCGTCTGTGGAAAGCTCTATCTGCGTATCAATGGAATTACGGTCAAGTGCCTTTTGTGTCTGTGCTATGGACCTACCCATCTCACTCAGAATGGTCGAGAGCGGGGCGACAAGAACCTCTTCGATATTCTCATTACCGTTTGATGCCAAAACAATATCTCCTTCTATGTTATCAGAAAATGAAGGTCAATGCAGGTATTCCTGCACTAACACATAGATATCTTTTCACGTTTAAGAGCTTGTTTTAACTCTCACGGTTGGCACAGCCCTCTCAGGTGGCGGTACTGGCCTCAGTGTAGTACGCAACAGGCTTGTACCTTCTTCGTTGAAGGAGTATTTGGCTTTGTAGCTTGCATCATAGGTGGAAGTGTATGCAACCTTAGTAGTGTTTTCCGCGTTCACTTTGGCTTTCCCGAAAAGGAGACCTGCCAGAGCACCGGACTGGTAACTTCCCTTGACCTTTGACTCGTTGGTGAACTTGAACTCACGGCTGTACTTGTGCTCTGTCGAGAATTCCATTTTCATCGAGATCGTCATCTTGACCTCTATAATGGACTCAGTGAACTCATAGAAGCGCGGTTCAAGACCATAGGTTAACAGGGACATGGGTTTATCATTCGTAACCACATTTGAGGCTGTCACGTTTCCATCATCATCGACGGTTTCCTCGATATATAGAATAACGCTTCCAGGTTCCAGTTGTGTTGAGGCAAGAGCCTGAGCAACATTGACAGAATTCATATCAAGTGCAGTCTGCCCCTCTGCAATGGCAAAAGCCATTTCTTTGATCATTTCCCCGAAGGGAACATCTAACAATTTTTGACCAACAGATGCCATATAAGTCCTCCTATATTTTTAGGCACATTATATTATACAATACTATAATTTAAAGACATCGCCAAAAATATAAATAAGTCAATAAATATAAAGATGTATATATTTAGAAGCAATTATAATAAATAAATGATAAAATAGGATGCAGTTTAAGCCGGAATAAGACAGAATAAAAAAAGAAAAAGGAAATATTACAGAAACATTACGGAAACTTCGGATCAAATGGAAATAAACCAGGAAGTTCAAACTTGATTTTGAGCTCTTCCCAGTTCAAATGCTCTCACATTAACGTCCACTGTCTTTGGAGGTACAAGTTCCCTTACACAATCAAGCATGATATCAGGTGATAAAGGCAGATAGTTCGAGATCGCTCCCACCATGAGGACATTCATGGCCTGCGCATTACCTGCCTCGATAGCTAGCTGTGTGGCATTGAAACCCACAACTTTCCGTTTTCCCTGCAGTGATGCCATTATTTCCCCAACATCAGGATATGAGCAGAGCCCGGATGTCACTGTGACAGGAAGTATGGGCTCGGTGTTTACTATTACAACTCCGTCCTCAGCCAGATAATCCAGGTAACGAAGCGCCTCACTGGGTTCAAGGGCAAGCAGCACATCTGCACCTCCCAGAGGTATCATGGATCCGAGCGTGCAACCTATCCTTATATGGTTTACAACTGAGCCGCCCCTCTGGGCCATACCGTGAGTCTCAGCTGCACGTATGGAAAAACCTTCCCTGACAGCTGCCCTGCCGATTATATCAGAGGCAAGGATGGTACCCTGTCCACCGACACCGGCTATCACAAGATCGAAATCAGATATTCCTTTTGCACTCATTTCTTCACCTCCGAGATCGCTTCAAACCTGCACATCATTGCACAGACACCACAGCCGGTGCACGTTGCATTGATCCTTGCACGCTTAACCTTTACATCAAACTCGATGGCAGGACAGCCAAGCCTCACACATGTCCTGCAACCTGTACACTTCTCAGTATCTATAACAAAGGGTTTCCTCCTTACACCGACACGTTTTGCATCTATCACACATGCTTGCCTGGTTATGACCACTGAAGTGCCCTTGAAATCCCTGGCCCTTCTGAAGACCTCCTCGGTCCTTTCAAGGTCGTAAGGGTCAACAACTTCCACGAACTCAGCGCCCATTCCACGGCATAGGGCCTCAATGGAAACCTCAACGGTAGATTCACCCGTTACAGTTTTCCCCATGCCCGGATTCTGCTGGTGCCCGGTCATGGCCGTTATACGGTTATCTACAATGGTCACCGTTATGTCCGCCTTATTATAGATGGCATTGAGCAGGCCGTTCATCCCGGTATGGAAGAATGTGGAATCACCAATGGAACAGCATATGGGCCGTTTCTCACCTGCATAATACAGCCCGCTTGCAACGGTTATGCTTGCACCCATACAGAGAGTGGTGTCCACTGCCCCGTTCAGTATTCCCAGGGTGTAGCAACCGATATCACTGGGGAAGATAGCATCTTTTCCGAAGGCTTTTTTCATGGCGTGGAAAGTAGCCCTGTGAGAGCATCCTGGACACATCACCGGAGGGCGCTGGGGCAGTTCCAGACCGCATCCTCCTGATTCGGTCCTGGCAACAATGCTTACTTCTGGCTTGCATCCTGCTTCAGGTATACCTGAAAGTATATCCATGCACACGTCAACATTCAATTCGTTGATCCTTGGAACAGGCCCTTTCATCTTTCCGATGATATCCACATGCAGGCCCATCTCCTGGGCGATCATGCGCACCTGCTCTTCAACCATAGGCTCCATTTCTTCCAGGATGACTACCTTATCGACGCTTTGCAGCATGGAGCGTATCTTGTTTTCAGGAGCAGGATAAGTCCCTATTTTCAGGAAGGATGCATCGCCACCCAGCCTGAGGAGCGCCTCCTTTGCATAAACAGAAGCCACGCCCGAAGAAATCACACCAAAGTTTGCACCTTCGCGTAGCTCAAGCTTGTTCCATGGTGAATCTTCCAGTTCCCTGGAAATATCCTCCTGTAATTTAAGCAGATGAGGATGGCGCACACGGGCATTCTTTGGTATCATCACCCATTTCTCAAGATCCTTCTCGAAATCAGCTGCAGGCATGTCCTGCGTTACAGGACCAAGCTCTATATCGGATTTCCCGTGGGATATTCGGGTGGTCGTCCTGAAAATTACCGGAAGCTGCAGCCTGTTGGACAAACCGAAAGCATAAGGGATCATATCCTTTGCTTCCTGCGGTGTAGAAGGATCAAGACACGGGATAAGTGCGAACTGCGAGTACCTGCGAGTATCCTGCTCGTTCTGTGAAGAGTGGCACGAAGGGTCATCGGCCACAAGAACGATCATGCTGCCCTTGACACCTGTATAGGCCAGGGTCATCAGCGGGTCTGCGGCTACATTGAGCCCCACATGTTTCATGGTGACAATGGAACGCACACCCGCCATAGCAGCTCCCGCAGCTACCTCAAGAGCGACCTTCTCATTCACCGACCATTCGACATAGAAATTCCTTTCCTTCATTGAAGCAAGGGTGCCGATTATCTCGGAGGAGGGTGTGCCAGGGTAACCGGATATTACCTGCGCCCCACCCTCCACTATACCGCGCGCTATCGCACCATTTCCCAGCATATACTCGCGTTTTCTCATGAGAATCTCCTGCTAGCCCTAACTTAATGATTATTAATAAACATTTCTGAAGGGATAAACAAATTACAAAACAGCTTCCAGACCATCATAAATAAACTTCAGGCTCACCACCCCGATACAAACAAGCACGAATATCCGGAACTTTTCCAGTGGCACCGTTGATACAATCCTTTTCCCGATGAGTGAACCCGCAATTTCCATAAGAAAAAGTAGCGGAACAAAATAATAAGCGCACCACCCGTACCTATCAGCCCGGCGAAAAAACCGGAAATGCTGCCTCCAAACAGGGTGTTCCTTCCTGTTGGTTGCACGGCCAGGCCTGGCTGGGAGATTGAAAGTACGACATAGATAATGAGGAAAAGGCCAAGTATCACCTTCAGAAAGTGCTGTGGCACATAATCTACAAGCAATGCACCAATAATTGTAAATATGACACTTGGGACACCAAACCTGAGCAACATCCCTTTATTAAAACCATGCCTGAAGAAGGTGATTCTGCCAATGTTACCAGACATGTGGAATATCGCTACTAATATTAGTGCAGTCCTGAAGTCGAAGAAGAGCAAAGCTACGGGAAGAAAAATCGTAGAAGAGCCAAAGCCAGCCATGGTCCCGACTATCTCGGCAAATAAAGCAGCAATGAAAAAGAGGATATCCGGGTCTGGCATTTATGGCATATTTGTTAGCAGATAGTAATAGATTATGTTAAAGGTCCTGGTAGTTCTCATCCTGTGACAGGGGTTGGGCAGAAAGTAAAATACATCGACAAATATATGTGTAAAGAATTATTTGCATTAGGTTACATTGTATTTACGAGAAACATATCCCATATCCTCTTTTACAAACTTATCCGGATGATTGTTCATGGTTACAGATATCGAAGCTAAAGTGATGCAGGCAAAAAGGGCATCTATAATACTTGCAAGTGTTGACACGGCGACAAAGAACGCCGCCCTTGAAGCTATGGCAAGGGCACTGGATGAGAACCGCCAGGCTATACTGGAGGCGAACGTAAGGGATGTTGAACTGGCAGAGAAGCTCAAAAGGAAAGGGGAGCTCCCTCAGGCACTTGTGGACAGGCTGAAGGTCAACGACAGCAAAATAAACGGAATGATTAGCGGGATAAGGGATGTCATTAAGCTGGAAGACCCTGTGGGTGAGACCATCAGCGCCCTTGAGCTTGATAAAGGACTTGAGCTCTACCAGGTAAGCTGCCCCATAGGGCTTATCGGCGTTATATTTGAGGCGCGTCCTGACGTAGTGCCACAGGTTATGTCCTTGTGTCTCAAAAGCGGGAACTCCACTATTTTCAAGGGTGGAAGCGAGGCGTCCAATTCCAACCGCGCGATATTTGACATACTTGTGGAGGCTGCACAATCCATAGAAGGCATGCCCGAAGGAGCTTTCCAGCTGATAGAAACAAGGGAGGAAGTAAAGGACCTTTTAAGCATGGACGCATACATCGACCTATTGATTCCCAGAGGCTCCAATGCATTTGTAAAGTTCATCCAGGACAACACCAGGATACCTGTCCTTGGACACGCAGACGGCATATGCCATGCTTATGTTGACAGCAACGCCGAACTTGGTAAAGCCTACAGTGTTTGTTTAGATTCCAAAGTGCAATACCCTGCGGTATGTAACGCTATCGAGACCTTACTGGTCCATGAAAATGTAGCTGATAAATTCCTGCCATCAATGGCACGGATGTTTGACAGTGCGGGAGTGAAAATGCGCTGTGATGGAAAGTCCTATGCTATCCTTGAGCACATAGAATTCCTCAAAAGTATCGCCCGGGCTACGGAAGAGGACTGGTCCACCGAATATAACGACCTGATCATTTCCATCAAGATAGTAAATTCCATCGAAGAGGCCATCGACCACATAAATACATATGGTTCCCACCACACTGACGCCATCATCACAGAGAACCTGTACAACAGAAAACTGTTCAAGGATCTTGTAGACTCCTCAAGCGTAATGGTGAACGCTTCAACCAGATTCGCAGATGGGTTCCGGTATGGGAAAGGCGCAGAAGTAGGTATCAGCACTAACAAGATCCATGCCAGGGGACCTGTAGGCATGGAAGGGCTGTTGATATACAAATATATACTCCTTGGCGATGGAGATAAAGTTGCAGACTACGTGGGACCTGATGCCCGTAAGTTCACCCACAGGAAACTCGACAGGGACATCTCGGAAATAATGGATATAGAATGAACTCATAGATGGTGCGCATACCCCTTATTCCTTTACTACAGAGGCATTGATCGTGATCAACAGGAAAGAGCTCTTTAGCGGTCTTAACAAGATAGTGGTGAAGATAGGTACGTCTTCCATCAGTACCGAGGATGGAAAACTCAATCACCGGTTCATGGACGGTATGGCCTCCCAGGTTGCTGCTCTGCATGAGCAGGGCAGGCAGGTCATCCTTGTGAGTTCCGGAGCTATCGGCATAGGTATCGATATACTGGGCTTTGGATGCCGTCCCAGGGAAATACCTGTCAGGCAAGCCTGTGCGGCTGTGGGACAGAGTGTGCTTATGCAGGAGTGGAGCAATTCCTTTGGCAAGCATGACCTCAAGGTGGCTCAGATACTGCTGACATATGAGTCATTCTCAAACCGGCTCACTTACCTTAACCTGAGGAACAGCATTTCCACACTGCTCAGCTATGGGGTTATTCCAATCATCAATGAAAATGACACTGTATGCGTCAATGAGATAGAGGCAACCTTCGGTGACAACGACAAACTTTCAGCAGTGGTCGCAAGCAAAACAGAAGCAGACCTGCTCATAATACTTTCCGACATCGATGGCCTCTACGATAAGAACCCCAAGCGCAATGATGATGCACATATGATAAGTGTCATTGAGGAGATCACCCCCGAAGTAGAGAGCTATGGAGGCAGCCCCACAAGCATGAAAGGTGTCGGAGGGATGCGCACAAAGATAGAGGCTGCCAAGATATGCCATATGGCCGGCTGCAATATGGTAATTGCGAACAGCAGCACCGAAGACGTAGTCAGCAGAGTGCTCGAAGGCGAAGATATCGGCACGCTGTTCCTTGCAAACCAGGAAGTGCACAGGAACAGGATACGCTGGGTAATACTCTCAAGATCATCAGGTTCTGTAGATGTAGATGAAGGCGCAAGGGCTGCTATAATGGATAGCATGAGCCTGCTTCCCTCAGGCGTGCTCAATGTCAAAGGCAGTTTTGACAGGGGCGATATAATAGAGATCAGGTGCGGGGGAGAAATATTCGCTAAGGGTATAACCGACTATACATCCGAAGAACTGGAGCAGATCAAGGGAAAACATACTAACCAGATAGTTGACATACTTGGTTACAAGAACTATAACAATGTTGTCAAAAAGGAGAACATTGGACTATTTAATCATTCAGAGAAGCATTGACCTCTTCCGAAGATTCCCATTCGACTTCCAGCAAGTGACTGAATATTGTCACGAACTCCTTTCCGTTAGACCATAAGGCAGTCAGGTCCTCTTTGTTCCCTGCTGCCTCCTTTATATCAATCAGCACTTCACTGGAGTCAACAACGATAATACCACCTTTTGAGGGTAGTTTCCCTTCCTTACTGACATATACCCTTACATCAGCTCCTGGCAGATCTTTTGCAATGGAGAGGGCCTTTTCGATTTCGTAGGATATAAGCCTCATCCGTACTCCGGATTGTATCTTGTCATGCAGAATCTTATGCATCATACAGTGGTGCTTCTCAGCGAAACGCGGTGTTTCTCCTGGGATCTCCCTGTTGAAAGGATGCGGAGCAGTCAAAAAGAGTTCTTTTCTTGCACCACTTATTATCTGCATCATCTTTTCTGTTACATGCCGATAGCCGTTTATTGTCCATATGGACTCGTCATTGCCATTCGGATCAACGGACTCATAAATCTCCTCAAGCTGAAGGAGCGCATTGCCGGACTCGAGGGTAAAATCAGTTTTCAGTCTTTCAATAGCAATCTTCGGAGGAACGCATTTATATTCCATAGGCTTGGTATTTCGGACTTCGATTATGCCCTTTTCTTCCAGTTTTTTCAGTGCACCGTAGACAGCGGACCGGGGAATGCCGGAAAGCTCATGCACATCAGCGACAGTACTGCTGCCCTTCTTAGTGAGAGCTACAAATACTTTTGCCTCATAGGCGGTCAATCCGAGATTGCGCAGAGAATCGATAAGATATACCATATCAGTAAACCGAATTAAAGAATCGCATTTGAGTATTGTGTTCCATAATAGGCCCGGAGGAAATAAGGGAGTTCATCCCTTATTCTTAAAGAACCTGCCGTAAGCGAGATATCCGGCCACGGATACAAGTGCGATGGCTATGATCGCAAAGATCCATGTGTTCCCGGAGAGTCCGTCAAAAGCAGACCTTGCGGGCAAGGTATGGGTCCTGATCTTGAGCGTGTCAGATATCCGGCTGTGACCATCATTGTCTTCATATCTGATCTCACTGCTGATAGCATATTGCTTTGGCACAGCAGAATCATCCACCTTTATCTTAAAGAGCGCCCGTGCGGTTTCTCCGGGAGCAAGCGAGCCCAGGAAAGCCTGATCGTCAGTAGTACTGAAGGGAGTGTCAGCACTTATCCTGACTATCGCATCCTTCACAGATTCTTCACCGCTGTTCCTGAAAGTCACGTAAAGGAGGTTCTCCTGGCTGGCATACAGGTCGCCCTCAACTTCCACGACCTCAAAGCGGGCTTCGTCCTTTACAATAATATTCACAGTCTGGTTCTGATGCCCTACAGCATACCACAGGCCAACTTCCATATTGGTTATTCCCAAGTCAGTCTCATCATCACCGCTTATCTGCACATTCTCCTGATAACCATAGAACATGTCAAGTGTAAGAGGGTACGTACCTGCCGGTGCATTCTTTGATATTTCAATGTTGAACTTCACCGGGTTCTCAACCTGCTGGCCACTGGGCAGCGTTCCTGCTTCCTGGGGACCGGACTTGACCCTGATATGAGGATCAGTGGAGTTGAGGATAGCGACAATACCTATCGCGGTGGTTCGCTGCGCCTCATAACCCATCTCTGTCTGCTGTAGCTTCTGCTCAAGATCTGTAAGCGAACGGGACCGTGTCTCCGATTTGAATCCGGTCACAACACCTTTATTCATAAGCTCCAGGTTTATAGTCACTTTATCCCCGCGGGAGAATTCATTGCTTCCAATGAACGTTGCACTCACGTCAGGGCCGCCATAGACCGTATAATAGTTCTCGTCAAAATTGAAGAAATCCGGCATTTTGATGTCCATTAGCGACATCTGTGCATTTGCAGGCACTACAGCCTGCATGATCATAAATGTTAATATGATTATCGAAGTTGTCTTCTTCAAGTGTTCCAGATTGGGCATATATATTCCTCCGATCCTAAATGATGTTTATCCTTTGCGATTCTTTTTTAAAGATTTGATTATAAGTACAACGCACATAAGCAATATGCCTGCCAGAGCCATTCCAGTGATATTGAATTGCCTCTCAGGGGACTGCATCCTTACATTAGCTTTCATATTGCCGGAGTAAGCAAGATCATCATCAGTATCACGGTACTTTATCTCTGTGTCAAGAGCATACGTTTTATCGAGTGCCTGCCCCTCTGAGAAAATGGCGAATGAAACCGTCCTGCTCTCACCTGGCATCAGTGTACCCAGAGTGCGGACAGAAATGCCTGTAGCAAGCGGTTTCATCAATATCACCCTGGCGACCGCATCTGTTGCAGGAAGCTCGCCCACATTGGTATAAGTGATATTGACAGTGGTTTCCTTGCCAGATACAAGCGCGCCGGAAACATCCGTCACTTCGAACTTTGCAGCCGGCTTTACAATAACCGGAACATAGAGCATCTTATTCACAGGCGTATAGTATTTCACGTGATCGAGGTCTGGCAGACCCAATGTCACTGCCTTGCCGCCAGTCATTCTGACATCGCTCTGATATTCGTAACTTACAGGCATCTCCAGCATGTAGACCCCCGCCGGTGCATTATTGGATACAGTGACTGTATAGACCAGCGGGTCTTCTGGCAAAGTGCCCGGATACAAAGGGTCTTCTAATGTCTGGCTGCTGGTTGCAGGATCGACCGCAATATATTCTGTACCGGAGACAAGGCTTGTTTTTACCCCATAGGCGGTCGTCCTGAGCTTTTCATATTCCAGCTCCTGCAAAGACCGTGCATGAGCCGACTTGGATGTGCCGACATTGGTGATGCTTTTGACACCGTAGAATATTCCCCTGTTAGAAAGAACGAGCTCCAGACTGGCCGTTTCCCCCCTCTCAAGTTCGGTGTCACCCAACACGGAAACTGAGATGTCGGGTTCGCCGTAACTACGATAATAGTTTGTAGTGAGTTCGTAAGCGGGAGGTATGAATTCCTTTGCTGTGGACGCTGACACAATAGGAATCACTGCAGCCATAAGGATACAGAGCCCAGCAGCTACAATACTAAACCTCCTCATAAGCATTTTATCATTTATATCCATCAGAACGCTGCCTCCTTCGGGACTATTTTTCCATCAGAACCAATAATGTGCAAAGCATGCTCATCTTTCCTGCGTTTCCTGCTCTCACGGTGCTTGTCAAGAAGCACTATAACTGCAGGGAATACAATGAACGAAGCAAGCAGTGCCAGGATGACATTTAAGACAGTTATGAAGCCGAAATTACTTGTCATGCTGAAGGGTGAAGCTATCAGGGCAGAAAATCCGAAGACAGTTGTAAGACCGGAAGTCACAATAGCCTTTCCGATCTTAACACTTGACTCCTTCATTGCTTCCTCAGGAGATGCTCCTTTCTCCCTTTCCTCAAAGTACCTCTCCATCATGAGCACCGCATACTCTGAACCGACACCCAGGATGAGAGCTCCCAGTGTAGCGGTCATGGGAGTGTATTCTATTCCCAGATAATACATCAGTCCGCCTGACCAGCCAATGACCATGAACATAGTGATTACCGGGGTCAAGGCCTTCAGGTAGTCACGGTATATTACAAGAAGACCTGCAAAGACCAGCACAAGTCCAAGCAGTGTCATCATCATACGCCCGGAAGTAAGTGCCGAGATGACCGTGAAGAACACCACAGAACCTCCCGTTATTGTGACACTGGTGCCAGGTGGAGGTGGCATCCATCTAATGTCCTCTTCAACTATATGTGTAAGGTCTTTGATGCCTTCCAGACCGAGCTCTCCCATCGCATTACCAATGCCCAGGTTCAGGACCAGCATATTATTTCCGTGAAGATATCTCTCCCTCTGGACTTCCGGTATCTGCGAATATAATTCTTTGATGTCCTGGGAATTATCAGGTATCATCCCTTCATTCATGGATTTGACAGCATCGACAATACTGGATGAACTGTATATATGGCCCCGGTTATCGACCTCATGGGATGAAAAATGGTCTATCCATTCCAGCAGTCGGGGGTCTGCATTATTGTCCGTTTTTATAATCAGATTGAGCTCCTCGGCTCCTCCCAGAATCTCACCCAGGTGGACCAGATCAATAAGTGCGGGCATATCCTGGGGAACAAATGTCTGGACATCTGTCTGTATCGGAACCTGCGCGTCAAAGTACATGCCGCCAAGACAAAGGAAACCTGCAATCCCAATCACAATTAAAGGATGGCGCATAGAGATAACAGCCATCTTTTCCAGCAGCTTTTCTGTCAGATCGGGCTTATGAACTTCATTTTCGCGTTTCTTCTTTGAACCCGGGACTGACTTTTTCCTGAAATTGAGTTTTGTGAAAAGAGGATGCTGTGAAACTTCATGGAAGCCATAAAGAACCGTCACGCCCACGAACAGGGAAGCAATAAAGCACATGATGATGCCTATAAGCAGCAGTTTCCCGAAGTCCTGCACCATAGGAACGGAGGAGGTGAAAAGCGATACAAAACCAAGTGCAGTGATTATAAGAGCGATCAAAACTGCAGGTCCCGTATGCTTAACTGTCTCGATCACAGCATCAGCAGCAGAGTGGTTACGTTCGAATTCCTCTTCGATGCGGTTATGGAACTGTATCGCATAATCGATACCAAGACCTATGAGTACAGGAAAGGCTGCCATTGAGACCATTGTCATGGGAATATCCAGATAGCCCATTGCCCCAAACGTGAAAATAATACCCAGCAAGACCACCGGAAGAGGCAGAAGTCTCCAGCGCACATGCTTGAAGACGATGTACAGTACCAGTACCATCAGAAGTACTGAAATTACGAGCAGTGTACCCATACTGGAATTCATCTCGTTGTTCATCGCATTGTTGAAAGCCACATCACCGGTAACAATTATCTTATAGCCGGGAGGGAATTCGGCAAACTTGATCGAAGCCTGCGTTTCACGGAGGATCTCCTCCTGCATGCTGTCTGAAGTGGTCCCGCTGAAAACAACAGAGATCACTGCATGTGTCCTGTCAGGCATTATATATGAAGGCATGTCAGAAGCGATTAGCGAATCGAGAGTATCAGCATCGTCGGGAATTACCCGGGTGCCCGTATTGCGGTAATTGGCATCCTTTATTACCTGTGATGGAGAGGTAACCTCAATTACGCCCGGAATGTTCTGAGCAATCTGGTGAATCCGGTCCATTCCCGCAAGAGCAGCAGGATTTGTGACATCATCACCCTCTACAAGGATGACTATCGACCCTGTGCTGAAAAGATTTAGGTAGAGGTGATCAAAGTCCTGGTACAATGTGGAGGTCTTTTCGACGAAGGTATCTGTTCCTGACTTCATCTCTATGAACTGTGCACCCTGGAATGAAATAATGATGCACAAGAGGGCAATGAGAATAATAGGGATGGTGTTATCTTCAATAAACTGGCCAAGCCTCTCAAAGAAGTTCTTTATATATAATGCCTCCGCGATTTTTCGTCAGGTTTGAACATATATCTTTTTTGGCATAGATAAGATTGATTCTATAAATAGTTTATCAAAACCAGAGAATTTGTTGTTATTATAATAACAACATATGAATGTTAATAAAAACCGGAATATAAGGATAGAAAACTGGTACTTTACGGATGTTGGCTAACTTGACATACTGAATATGCAAAACTTGATATCAGAAAAAAAGAACTAACTCTCAAATGGATACGATAATGAATGTCGAAATAGAAGTTCTCAGCAGAGTCAAACCTTCCCCCGGAGAGAGAAAGAGGCTCCTTCTGGTAGTAGAAGAGCTTCTTCATAAAGTGGATTCCACTGCGATTACACTCGGAATTCAAGGCATCCGGGCAAAACTTGTGGGTTCCGCAGCCAGGGGAACATGGACTTCCGGGACGCATGACCTTGATATCTTTATCCCGTTCCCTGTGCATACTACAAGGGACGAGCTGGAAAAGCACGGCCTGATGATAGCAAGGGAAATAGCAAAGGATGCGGACAGATTCGAAGAGCGCTACGCTGAACACCCTTATCTTAATATGAAGTACAAAGGATTCGATGTTGATGTAGTTCCCTGTTTTGCGGTGGATTGCGCCTCGAACATAAAATCTGCTGTTGACAGAACACCCTTTCACAATAAATTCGTCAAAAAGCACATCAGAGGAATCGAAGATGAAGTTCTCAAGCTTAAGCAGTTCATGAAAGGTACCGGTGTCTACGGTTCAGAACTGCGAACCCAGGGCTTTTCCGGATACCTCACGGAACTGCTGGTCATCCATTATGGCTCCTTCAGGGAGGTCTTATCCAATGCATGCAACTGGAAACCGGGAATTGTTATCGATCTTCAGGAACATGGCTCTGTGGAACATAATGAACCACTTGTGGTGGTTGATCCAACCGACCCAAAAAGGAATGTGGCTGCAGCCCTTTCTGTAGAAAAGTTTGCCACTTTCATTGACATGTGCTGTTCCTATTTGGAGGAGCCTACTCCCGAGTTCTTCTTCCCTGTACCCGAGAAACCCCTTACTGACCAGGAAATGCTGGAAATGATATCCGAAAGGAAAAGCTCCTTTATTGCCATTATTTTCAGGAAGCCGGATATTGTTGACGATGTGATCTACCCCCAGCTGGACAAAATGGAATCCAGTGTACGGGCACTGTTTGAACAGCATGCTTTCATTGTACTGAACAGCGGCAGATGGGCAGGAAAAGAAGCTATTGTTATGGTTGAATTGAGCTCTGCCAGATTACCCAATGTCAAGAAGCATCGAGGTCCGCCGGTATGGGAACGGAAGCATGCACAGAGCTTCATATCAAAGTATAAGGGTTCAGAGGACGCTTTCGCTTTTTACATAGAGGACGGGAACTATGTTGCGGACATTAGAAGGAAGTACCCGGCAGCAAAGCACCTCCTTGACGAAAGACTGGCAACCTGCTCCATGGGAAAGCAACTTACACAAGCCGTGAAAGAAGGATATATGGTGCTGGAGAACGAAGATATCTGCAACATAAAAGATGAGGATTTCAGGAGATTCCTGAGAAAATGGAAAAGGGTCTAGAGCAACTGGTGCATGTTTCTCCAGTTTTTGCTTATTCTACAACCATTCACATCAGATGAGGCCTTCAAGCCTCTTCTGGTAAAAGAAATACTGCTGCGCATAACCGCAGCATTCTCCGAAATACATGCGCCCCCAGTCCCCTATCTTGCTCTTTGTGGCAGTTCCGTTGAAGAATTCGTGGTCTCCATAGTAATGCCTGACTACCTTCTCGACATGGGTGTCCACTGGGAAAGCTTCCATTTTATCAAATGCAAAAAGCAGGATGCAGTCAGCAACCTTCTCGCCGATGCCTTCCAGGAACATAAGGCGCTGTTTTGCTTCTTTATAGCCAATTGTGAACAGCTCATCCAGCACCAGATTATCATCCATAACGTGCCTTGCAGCTTTAACTATGCGATTTGACCTGAATCCCAGTTTGCAGTCCCTCAGTTCACCGTCACATAGACCTGCGAGGGCTTCAGGTTCAGGAAAACTGTAAAGTCCGTCCTCTAATTCCTCCCCGTAGGTGCTGCTCAGCAGGGATATTCCCCTTTTGATGTTGGGGATACTCCAGGCAGTGGCAAGCATATAGGATATCAGGCACTCCCACGGGTCCTGCCTTATAAGCCGGAGTCCCCGATATTTCCTTATAGCCTCATCCATGAAACTATCCTTATTGACCTGGCACAGGATAACATCAAGGTCATCATCGAAACGAAAGTAATTTTCCATGTATGCTTCTGAGAGGGACGAATCCACAAGCACTTCGCTACTCTGCGGGTCTTGTTGCAAGCGAACGATACTGCCATTGACAACACCCACCCACCATGAACCTATCTTGTTCCACCTGAAGGCCTGTCCACAGTCAAGGGTGTAGTCCAGGTTGAAGTCCTCACAGAAAAGCTTGTACATATCATGACCCAAGTTCGAGTTCCCTTAAGAATATAGCGGAAGATACAGTGTCACCAAGCCCTACGGTCGATACGGGATGAATGCATAACCGGGTCGGAACTGCACACACAGAATAGCCATGATATTCACCAATTATACCATTTTCCCGGTACTGAATCGGGATATTATCTTCCAGCTTTGCCATCTGCATCCTGCCGGGCTCACTTTCATCTATCCCGGAAGCGACTGCCAGCAAAGTGTTCCTGTCTGCCAGTTTCCCGGTACACGCAAACGCTGCTGCGCACTTGACACCAAAATGCAGGGCTTCGAATGTTTTAACAGATTCATAGGCCGATGTCGGGGAAACTGAAATCACGAACTCCCGGGTGTGAATAAGTATCCTCCTGATTCCGAAGGATTCACATAAGACTGTGGATGCCCGTATTATGGATAAGGCATCCATCTCAAGTATCCCGGAACTATCTATATTATACATACCCGCAAGCATGGCAAGTTCGTCCTCATTAATGCCAATACTGTCAACAAGGGATGCCAGGCCTGAGAAGACAGCTGAGGCTATGCCTGCCGAGGAGAAATGGCCCAGCTCGGCATGTATATGCAGCTTACTGTTCCGGTCTTTCCATGCCCTTAGCTGTTCCAGGGACCTGCGAAGCTTTCCCTCATATCCGCTGCCATCGGGGTAGGTTTCCCGGAGCATGTGGTATCCTGCTATCAGAGCACCATCTATATCCCTGATGTTGCTGAGGGCGTACTTACTGAATTCTTCATCTATATGCAGCTCAAAGTTAAGGGGATCATATGTGGCAATGAACCTGTTCTCCCTTGGCACTGACATATCCTTCCCGTTGAGAAAGAAATTATCGCCTTTGCTGAAATCGAATACGAAATGTATCATTTCATGAGCATATGCTGATGGCTCACTGTTATGGATATCGGAACTCCTTTTAAGGCTGCCTTCATCCGGGACGTATATCGCCCTGTCAGATAAAAAGGACATCTGCAGCGGGGAAGGATTGGGAATGTTCGGTATCACCCTGGAAGCACCCAGTTCTGACAGGACATTTGCCATTATGCCCATGTTGCCGCCCATGCGCATGAAAGAGCTTTCAAGAAAACTTGACTTGAGCCATTGGAAAACGTCCTCATCCCGGACCATCCATTCAGCGCCGGTACCATTCTGCATGCAGAGGAAAAGTCCTGCAAAAAAGTCAGTTATCGATGATATCGAGCCGGGAGGCTTCTGCAGCCTGGCAGATATCTCTTCCCCATAATCTTGAGCAAATGAGCTCATCTGCAGGCCGTTCACCTTGTATATTGCATCGATGTTCGCATTATAAGCGCATAGGATTTTCATGTATGCTCCGGACATTTTTCCCCTTTGTCTTTGATCTTGGTCAGCAGGGCTATAAAGGCACCTGCAGATATGGCATCCCCTATGCCTACGGTGCCCGTGGGCTTGTCTACGACCTTTGTCGGCACGATCACAAGGCTGTGTCCCATGGCATTGATGCATCCGCTCTCAAACTCATCCATAGAGCATACCCCTTTGCGCACAAGGTAGGTAGCCAGGCTGCCAAGATCCTCGTGGCCTTTATCGTAGACAGGCACCTCCAGCCCTTCCTTTGTGTCGTCGATGCTATTGATATGTCCAATGGAAGCCTGGGTAGCCGCCAGTATCGAAGCAAACAGCAGCGCATCGCGGTGACCTTCCACATCTACCGGATGGTCCCGGGAAACAAGACTGATATAATGTCCCAGGGAATGGATGTTGACAACCTGAAGCTGCAGGTCTTTTAGCAGCCTGACGGCCCCCTCGTACAAGGCGACAACGCTCTTCTCGTCCTTGCTCATGACCGCGAATGCCAGCTCCTCGTATCCAAGCACGTTGAGTGCATTAGCAACTTCAACTGTGTCAAGACCAAGGGATGTGGCATGCTTTTTGACTATATCGGTCAGGATGGCCTTGCGAATGACACGGTTCTGTATGGATGTGAACTCAACGTGTATCTGCATCCTGGGGTTGCACTGTTTTAGCCTAGTGATGACATTGACTGCCTTCTCCACATAATAGCTGTATGTTGTGCCATCATCGTATTCTTCCTTTATCATCTGGTAGCCTGCAAGCAGAGCCCCGTCTATGCCCTGCCTTATCTGCGGGAGCCGCTCGTAGAGCTCATTGCTCATGTCTATGTGAAGCCAGTCCGGCCGGGAGGATATGATGAGGCGGTTATCCCTGGGAACTGTGAAACATTCTCCTGCACAGCAGACATTGGTACCTTTTGAGTATTCTAATATCCAGTTTACCTTGGGTTTGAGTTGATGATCATAAACTTCCTTTGGGTGCTTCAGAACAAGATTACCACCCTCTACAGCCGGATGCCTGAGATTTGGAGAATCCACAAAATACTCCGCCTGCTCCTTTGATAACCATGGCACGTAGGTAATGACATTCTGAATACCCAGGTTTGCCAGCAGATTGGACATGATACCTGCCTGTCCGCCCATACGTGCCCGGTCAAAACCAAGATTGTCCATTAACCATTCATGGATGTCTGTGTTGTAGGTTGGCACTTCCGCAGCCTTCCCGTCACGCATGGAAATGACCAGGCGAGCCATGAGATCCACGGGGTCCTTTATCTCCCGAGGGTACTGAGTGACCTGCTCCTGAATGGTACTGCACCCAAGAATACCGATGAGCTTCCTTATTTCGTCTTCATTGAGGCGCTTGATAGCATCTATATTGCTGTTATAAGCAACAAAAACCCCGCGTATATCCTTTAAAGAACGAGTGATAATCATATAGGCGTCTTCGTAGTGTTTTTCCCAGTCCTGTATCTCCATGCGTTTCACCCAATGAATAGAAGTTATGTAAGGAATTTATATATAAGGATTGGATGAAGCCTTCATGTATCAGCATGACTGATAGCCTGCGACGCCATGAGCCGGGACAACCGGCAAGGATAATGTGAAAGTGCTGCCTTTGCCCACTTCACTTTCCATGGAAACTGTTCCACCATGCATTTCAGTCAGTTTTTTAACTATGTACAGTCCAAGACCTGTACCCTCGTATCTGCGCTCAAGGGAAGAATCAAGTTGTTTGAAAGGCTTAAAGATTTCCTGTTGAGCAGATGCCGGGATACCAATGCCACTATCACTTATGTGAACTTTGACCATGCCATCCGCTTCATATGAAGAGATGTAGACAGTTCCACCCTCGTGTGAGAACTTGACAGCATTGCTGAGAAGATTGAGAAGTATCTGTTTTAGCTTGCCGGGATCAGCCACTAAAATAGTATTACTGACGCGCGAAATCACTACTGACACTTTCTTTTTCAAAGATATGGGCTTCAGTGTCATTACAACATCTTCGAGCATTGTCTTCACAGACACTCGCTCATAGTGAAGCGGCATATCATCAGCCTCTATCTTTGACAGATCGAGAATGTCATTGATCAGAGACAGAAGATGCTTGCCACTCTTTGAGATATAACCTACATATTGAATATGTTTTTCATTGAAACCATCGGAAGATCCCTCTAGAATGACATCCGAAAAACCGATTACGGAGTTAAGAGGTGTACGCAGTTCATGGCTCATAGTGGCAAGGAACTCGTTTTTTGCACGATTAAAAGATTCTGCGTTCATTCTGGCCTCATAAGCCTTATTCTTCTCTTCTGCCTCCCAGAGGGCCCTTTTGTGAAGGAGGCTGGCTTCTAGTGAGAAA
>NZ_JAUXNK010000002.1 GCF_030682845.1 Methanolobus sp.
TCTCCTTTTGCATAACGTAACTGAGCCGTTTCCAGGGCAGACATATCCTTTGTTTGACCCTGAATCCTGTTCTGGTCGATGAACCACTTTACCAGCAGCACAATTCCTATTGTTACAAGTATCCAGAATATCAGGGCCATGAACATCGGCAAAAAGCCTTAATAGCCCATCATACCATTCATAAAAGTCATTTCTATAGCTCCCAGTACGCCAGTTCACCAGACGCATGCATACATCACAATAAAATCGAAAGAAAAGGCATCTTAATCGGTACCTTTCTTACGCCCGCGAATCCACTTCACAAGCAAAACAGCGCCTATGCTCATTAAAAGCCACTTTGGAAGAAGCATCAATTTCTTCGCTAACCAACCCGTTACTAATGCTTGTATCATTTCTTATATTCCCCCTAAGTAAAAATTCCTTTTTTACATTATTACTCTATTTTAATATCTGATATATCTTTTGATGTCTGACTCACATTGAAAGTACTTTACATTCGAAGTGTTTTTGCATTAATGGCAACAATAACCGTACTGATGCTCATCAGGAAAGCCCCGGCTGCAGGTGAGAGAAGTATGCCGGAAGTGTAAAGTACGCCTGCAGCCAGGGGAATTGCAAAGGCATTATAGCCGGTGGCCCATAGCAGGTTCTGGAACATCTTGGAATATGTTTTTCTTGCCAGCACTGCTATATCCGCAACATTGCGAGGGTCGTTCTTCACCAGTACGATGTCTGCGCTTTCGATAGCTACGTCAGTACCTGCACCTATGGCAATCCCCACATCAGCCTGTACAAGTGCAGGGGCATCGTTCACACCGTCTCCGACCATCCCCACAATATATTTTTGCTGTACTTCCTTTACTTTCTCAGCTTTCTGATGTGGCAGCACCCCTGCAAAGTATTCATCAAGTCCAAGCTCTTCAGCCACCCACCTGGCAACGAACTCATTATCTCCTGTAAGCATCATGCACTTTATTCCCATGGACTTAAGTTGGTCTATGGCTTCCTTTGATTCTACCCTGACAATATCTGCAAGTCCCAGAGCTCCAAGCAGTCTGTCATCCTCGAGAAGGAATACAACTGTTTTACCTTGCCCTTCTACTCTTCCTATGTTCTCATCATTTACGTTTATTCCTTTCTCGCGGAGATAGCCAGGACTGACAACTTTTAACCTTCTACCGTCAACGAAACCCTCAACACCTTTTCCAGGAAGGGAATTGAAATTCTCCGGGCCTTTGATCTCAAACCCTTTTATTTTGGCACTATTAACGATTCCCACGGCAATAGGGTGTCCTGAATTTGATTCAAGTGAGGCGGTAAGTTTCAGTATCTCGTCCTGGCTGATATCTGCCAGGGTTACTATATCTGTGACCCCGAACTTTCCTTCAGTCAGAGTCCCGGTCTTATCAAATATTATGGCTTGCAGGTCTTTTGCTCTTTCAAATGCCTGCCGGTCTCTTATCAAGAGGCCGGAATTAGCCGCAAGGGAAGTTGATACTGCCACAACTAAGGGTATGGCAAGCCCGAGGGCATGAGGGCAAGTTATGACCATGACAGTCACTGCCCTCTCCAACGCAAAGACAAAAGGACTTCCAAAGTATATCCAGGCTGAAAGGGTCAGTATACCCACGCTCAGCGCTATTATTGTAAGCACCAGCGCCGCCCGGTTTGCCAGATCCTGCGTCTTGGACCTGCTGCCCTGCGCACTCCTTACAAGCTCGATGACCTGACTCAGGTAGGTATCCTTTCCTGTCTTGCGGACCTCTACATCAATAGACCCTTCACCATTTATAGACCCCCCAATGACTTCATCTCCGTCCTTTTTTGAAACCGGCAGGGATTCACCTGTAAGCATGGCTTCATTAACACTGGTCCTGCCTTTGGTAACAACACCATCTACAGGCACTTTTTCTCCGGGCTTGACAAGTACCCGATCGCCCACTTCAAGCTCGTCAACCTGCACGTCCACAATCTCATCATCTTTTATCAGGTGGGCCACAGAAGGCATTATCCTCACCAGTTCTTCAAGCGCCCTTGAAGCCCCCATCACAGAGCGCATCTCGAGCCAGTGCCCAAGCAGCATGATGTCTATAAGGGTGACCAGTTCCCAGAAGAACATCTCCCCTTCAAGCCCGAATACCACTGCAGAACTGTATATGTAAGCCACAGTTATGGCTACCGCTATCAATGTCATCATTCCGGGAGTTCTGCTCTTAAGCTCACTGATAAATCCTGTAAGGAAGGGGAACCCTCCGTAGAAATATATCATCGAGGAAAGTACGAACAGCACAAATTCAAAACCGGGGAATGTTAATTCAAAACCGAAGAAGCCCTGTATGTGGGGCGACAGAATAAGGACCGGGATGGTAATAGCCAGAGAGACAACGAATCTTCTTTTGAAATCTTCCATCATACTTGCATGGTGGTCCTTGTGCCGAGACTGCTTCATTATCTCGTTTTGTTTTTCAGGCTCCTCTCCATCTGTTCTATCTTCATGCATGTGTTCATGATTTTGATTCATACTGCTATCACTACCTGTATCTCATCCATTCCTGGCAAGCCCCTATCCCCTATGCCTGTAGCCATTAGATGGGAAAATGTCCGGATAGTTCTACTCTGGTTGTACTCTAGTATTGACTCTAAACTATTTGTTGGTGCTATTATATAAGCAGTCATCTTTGGGATAGAAAAAGTGCGAGCGTAGCTGTAGCTTAAACAATGCATAAATATCCAGAACGCCATTCTTAACGTATAGGAGAAAATGCAATATGAAGAAGACATCAGGTATATTACTTATTATTGGGATTGTTGCTGTTGCAGTCCTGACATCGGGATGCACGGATAATAATAGCGGGATTGAGGAGAATGGCGGAGCAGATGTTCCTGAAGGGCAGGATGCGCCGGCAAACGACGTCCCGGCACTTGAACCCATAACTTCCGTGTACACAGAAGATAACAATACAGGAACTGCCAGAGCTCTAAAAGGAGATACTATAATAATAGAACTTCAGGAGAACCCAACTACAGGGTATTCGTGGAACCTTTCGGCAAGTTCCGGTCTCTCACTGGTGGATGACAAGTATGTGCAGGACTCTGCAGAAGAGGGGATGACAGGTGTCGGTGGCGTCCATGTCTGGACTTTTAATGTTATTGAAGATGGTGTTCCGGAAATTTCAGCCGTCTACAAACGCCCGTGGGAGGATATCACCGGTGAAGAAGATACTTTCGAGCTCACAGTTCATGTCATGCCTCAGGAAAGCATGATAATGGCAACAGGTACTGTGATCTATGTTGACCTTGAAGGAGGATTTTATGGGATAGCAGGTGAGGATAACACAAACTACGATCCAGTGAACCTTGAAGAGGAGTTCAGGGAAGACGGACTAGAAATAGAATTCACTGCATATCCTGTAGAGGATATGATGAGTATCAGGATGTGGGGTCAGCTAGTAGAGATAAGGTCTATTCAATAAGCTGCATAATAAAGATGAATGACATGCCTGCAGCACATCCTGCAGGCAGGTAACTTTTAATTAGTACTTATCAGGGAATATTTTTAACTTGCAGAAGAAGTATCTGTCGGGAGAAAATCAGATGAATAGCAAAGACACAAAAAAAGAAACACCTGTAAAGGATATTGAAGTACCTTCAATTGATAGCGAAATAGATAGCTGGTGTGAAGTGCCTGAGGATGGCCCGGATGCAAAAAGTGCCGATGACCTTGCAATAGATGCATGGTGCAAAGGATCACGAAGCAATAATAAAGATAATGAGCTTTCCAAGAAGTAATGCAGATAGGGCAGCAAGTACAATTAATTAAAAAGTGAAATCATCTGTATACATGATCTGTAAGGACAGAGGCACCCAAAAGCGTGGTGGTTTTCAGGGTGCCTCACCTTTTCCTTGATCTGCGTTTTTCCGTTTTTCCAATGTACCGTTTTTCATTCCTATTCGTTTTTGCAACCAACCACCCAGGAAAATAATTTTCCCGGATCAGTGGTATAACGCACAGATTGTGCCTATCCTACAAAAAGATACCTATATAGGTGTTTAAATATAAAAAATTCCTCTATATAGATTTGCTCTACCTGATATTTCCAGACTCAAAATGGTAACAAGGGTAAAAGGAAATATAAGTCACTCGAGGTTCATTTTTCTTCTTATTTCGACTATTCCTGACCAGCAAAAAAGCACATCGAAAATTACTATATTGGCGAAAGAGATATGAGCTTTAGAGGCACAACAAGATGTGAGGCCAAATGGGAGTGAGAAGATGAGAAAATTCACAAGAGAAGAACTTTCAAAGTATGACGGGAAGACATTAAAAGAAATATATGTAGCTTACAAAGGGAATGTCTATGATATGACCGGCAGTGATACCTGGATGGACGGGGAGCATTACGATCATGAAGGCGGACTCGACCTTACTCAACAGATGGATGATGCACCTCATGCAGACGAGGTCTTTGAGGAGTATAAGATCATCGGAGAACTAGCGGATTGAATAAGACTGCACAGTGCAGCCATGGTCAGATGTCATCCGGCTGTTCTGTTCTCTATTGAAACATCTCTGAGTTGATCTGTCACAGGACAGTCATTAAGTATCCTGCAATCTTCAGGAATGACAGGCACCGGATTGTCAATACCGGGATGACTGCAATAATATGATGTCCCGGCTCTGGTCCGGCCAGCAATCCCTGCACATTTGGTGTATAATGGTATGGATTTTCTATAATTGCATATTGAACAGTGTATATTATCATCTCCGGTTGTATGTGGAAGAATCGAATCTGTGCATGGACTATTATACATACTATATTATAAATAATTTGCAGCGTTCTGATTCGCAACTGTCACTATGAGATGCTGAGTAATTATATATAGTACCCTGCCAGTATTATAATGGGGAGAACGGGGTGCGAAATGTCCATGAGACACTTTTCTGAGATATGTGCAGACCAACCAACAGTATTGCTAACAGACCAACTAGCATCAAGTATTAAATTATCTCAGTTTCGCGCCTCTTACCCACAGTGAACGTGTTTTGGTCCTGCCCTCCAAAGAGCTTATGTAATTTTGTGTTATCTTCTCTTGAGGTGCACATAAATATGAAGTTCCTTTACTGTATTATTTCATTTGCTGCAGGTATTCTGATCGGACTGGGACCGGCCATGCTCGTTGCTGAGCCTGTTATGCTTAAAGAGCTAAGGATCACGGAGAGCTCGGCTGCGATCGGAATGTTCAATGAGAGCAGTAGTGATCAGCAACTTTACTCCTATAGTTTCCTACTCTACAATGGAAGAGACCAGTCCCTACAAATTGATACTGTTGAACCTGTTTTTGGGGCGGGCATTTCAAGCAGGATTATTACAGAGAATACATCACTCGATATTAATAGGACCGTCGGCCCCGATTCCTCCATTACAGTTGAAGGACAAGTTGTTGTTGATATAACTGGCCTGACAAAAGAAGATATCTTTGGGTTTGAGCCTTTTATCGATCATGTAGTAGTCAGGTCTACAGAAATAGTTGATCATCCATAGAATTTATTGGTATTTTTGGACTGACTTTTTAAAGTTTACGCGCAAAAACGCATTTATTACGGTAATTATATATAAATCTAAGTTTATACTATATTCTGTATATGATTTCCAGGGCCAGGCATAAAATACTCGTTGTTGATGATGAGCTGCTGAATGTAGAGCTTATGCGTGCATACCTTAGTAACGACTATGATGTTATTACTGCCTATAACGGCAAAGATGCGCTTGGAAAAGTGAAAACTGAAGAACCGGATATTATTTTACTTGACGTGATGATGCCTGACATGGACGGCTATGAAGTTTGCAGAATTATCAGGCACGATTACAAGATAGATTTTATCCCGATAATTATGATAACGGCACTTACCTCAAAGGAAGATCACCAGAAAGGAATTGAGGCAGGTGCGGATGAGTTTTTGAAAAAGCCAGTGGGCAAGTTCGAACTGGACCGGAAACTATCCTCTCTTTTAAGGATCAAGCAGCAGCATGATGCTTTACTCATGGATCGCAACAAAGCTTATGACTATATGGATTACGTAGGCGTGCTGATTGCAGTTCTGGATAAGAACTACAATCTTGTGCACATCAATAAGAAAGGTTCGGACTTCCTCGGATACAAAAAGGAAAGGATAGTTAATAAGAACTGGATAAGTTCTTTCGTACCTGAGAATTATTCTTCTGAAGTGAGAAGGTCCTATGATGACCTGTTGAGGGGCTTCACTAAAAAGAATGAGTATCAGGAGTATCCCCTTATAGTAAGCAGCGGCGAAGAGCGCCTTTTCCTATGGTATGATTCTCTGCTCAGGGATGAGGAGGGCAACTTCTCCGGGATTCTGATATCCGGTGAAGATGTCACTGAAAGGAGGAAGGCAGAGGTCCAGTTGCACGAATACGCCCGTCAGCTGGAGCGCTCCAATGAACTCAAGGATCTCTTTACTGATATTCTGCGACATGATCTTTTGAATCCTGCAGGACTTATAAAGTCATTCAGTGAGCTCCTGATAGATGTCGAGATGGATGAAAGCAAGAAGTCCATTATTGAGAACATCTCAAAGTCCACTAACAAACTTATCGATCTTATTGAAGGTGCCGCTCATCTCGCAAAACTGGAATCAATTGACGAGATAGGATTTGTCAGGATGGATATTGCTTCCATGTTGATGGACTCTGTACACAATTTCTCACTGGACATGCAACATAAAGGGGTTAATATTGATCTTCTGTTTGAGGGAACATATCCTGCTGTAGTTAATCCTATGATAGAAAGAGTATTCAGCAATCTGATGTCAAACGCCGTGAAATATACTGCTGATGAAAGTAACATCAAAGTAAAGATAGATGATGTGGGCGATAAGTGGAAAATAAGTGTCACGGACCAGGGAGATGGTATTCCTGACAAGGACAAGCTTGCTGTGTTTGAGCGCTTCAAACGTCTGCATAAAGACAGCGTAAGAGGCACTGGTATAGGGCTTGCAATTGTCAAGAGGATAATTGACCTGCATAACGAGCAGGTTGGGGTGCTTGACAACCCGCAAGGGCAGGGGAGTGTTTTCTGGATGACCCTGAAAAAAGCAGAGTAAAGGTTCTGTAACTATAATGCGGCATCTCTGTGCTCGCGTGCATGCTGATTTTCGAAACTTATATATGCTTACCTGTACAATGACAGTCAATCAACTGTATAAGAGTGATAATGTGATAAGTGTCAACGAAAAGGGAATTGCGATCATCGATGAGATGCTTGACTGGGAAGAAGAGCTTAAGATAAAATCCACCGAGCTTGACAACGGTGCAACGATCATCGACTGTGGTGTCGATATGGAAGGCGGCTATGATGCGGGCATGTACCTGTCACGCTTATGTGTTGCTGACCTTGCAGATCTCAGTTACACTAAATTCGATATTGGCGGGCTTCCAATGCCTGCAATACAGGTTGCCACAGATCATCCGACAATTGCATGCATGGCCTCCCAGTATGCAGGCTGGAGAATCTCCGTAGGCAAATACTTCGGAATGGGCTCCGGTCCTGCAAGAGCACTTGGTCTCAAGCCAAAGGAGCTCTATGAGGAGATCGGTTACAAGGATGAATCCGAATTTGCGGTACTTGTCATGGAATCAAGTGCCCTTCCAACCGAAGAGGTAGTTGAATATATAGCCAAGCACTGCAGTGTCGACACAGAGAATGTTTATATTGCTGTTGCACCCACAGCTTCCATTGCAGGATGTGTGCAGATATCAGCCCGTGTGGTCGAGACAGGCATACACAAGCTTGAATCCATCGGCTTTGACATTAATACCATTAAGAGTGGCTTTGGTGTTGCCCCCATAGCACCGATAGTAGGAGACGATACAAAGTGCATGGGTTCCACCAACGACTGTATCATCTACTGTGGTGAGACCTATTACACTGTAGAGTACGGAGATGCTGAGAAACTCGAGGAATTCGTAAAGAAGGCACCATCCACAACCTCTAAGGACTTCGGTAAGCCTTTCTATAACACCTTCAAAGAGGCCGGCTTTGACTTCTTCAAGGTGGATGCAGGCATGTTCGCACCAGCAAAGATCACAATAAATGACCTCAAGTCCAAGAAGTCCTTTACCAGCGGAAAGATCAATCCGGGTATTCTCCTGGAATCCTTCAAGGTAAAAGAAGTGTAATCAGTAATCCTTTGAAAAAGGTTAGTATTCAAAGATTGGATCAATGGCAGTATCTTTTGATACTGCCTTTTGATACTACCTATCATCTTCTATAATCTCCTATAATTCCCGTCATCATACATCCACGCATTGACCCCGCATTAAACCAAATGTTAAATGGGAATCTAATTTTTCTGAAATGGAACTGGTGGATGAATTATGCCCAACTATTTAAATATTTTAACGAGCAAAAACATTGATATCTGACAGACCAGATAAAGACTGAGTTGTAGTTTACCAAGGTGATTGGATGGAAAGAGTATACAAATATTATCCAGAAGATTTTGGAGAATTAACTGTAAAAGTCGTACACATGGACCTTCTTTTCGATATTTTTGCCGATCACACAAAGGTAACATCCCATCTTAAATTAAAAACCCTTGACAATCCCATCAATGACCTGGAGCTCAATTGCAAGAACCTTGAGATTCTATCCATAAGTTGCAGGGAGTATGATATTGATTATGAGTACCGGAAAAAAGAAGATATCCTCTTGATCAGATTTAGCCAGGTAATACCTGAAAACACAGAGATCTTGATCACTACTCAGACTATCTGCAGACCTACAAATAATATACTGGAAGGACTCTATTATGATGAAACTCCTGCAGGCGCGCCACCACAGCAGATTACCCAGTGTCAGCAATGGGGATTCCAAAGACTTGTCCCATGCATAGACGACATGGAAGCAAAATGCACCTATACTACAATCATCATTGCCGATAAGAGATATACAAATCTCATAACCAACGGCGATATTAAAGAAACAAGGCATTCGGTTGGGAGTGAAAGAGACAGAATCGTATATGACAACTCGATCACCCCTATGTCTACCTATCTGTTTTTCCTGGGTGTTGGGACCTATGATACATTCAAAAGGGAATTCGAGTATCCGGATGGGCATACCTTTGACCTGGAACTGTTGGTGCCTCCTGGTTCTGACACAGTGATAGCTCAGAGAGCTCTTGATGTTCTCTGCGATTCTGTTATGTGGGTCTATCTTTTCACAGGTAGTCCTGAGCAATACGATGAGTTTGAAAAGCGCAAAGAGATCATGGACCTGGTTCGGGAAAGGGACCAGCTTAAAAACAAGGCGAACAGTGCTGATGAACAGGTCGAAAAGATCAGAGAGGAACTGAAGAAGGCAGCAGGATTAATACAAACCGGATACAGATATACAGGTACCGTTTACAGGGAGATCGGAATGCAGAATTCCAATTTTGGCGGTATGGAAAATGTAGGAAATACAACTATTACCACCAATCGCATAATGCCCTTCCCTCAGATGACCGACGGTGCTTTTGAGTATATGATAAAGGTGAAGGTTCATGAGTTTTACCACAACCTGAACGGCTCCGAGGTAACAGGGAAAAGTCCTTTTGAACTGTGGCTTAACGAGGCAGTTACCGTCCATATAGAAAGAAGATACCACGCATACCATTTTGGAGAAGCATACAGTCGTCTTGAAGAGGTCCTTGAGCTCCTGGCTCCCGGCTCCGGAACCTTTGCACTTGACAGAGGAGCAGCCTCCATGCCTATCATTCCAGATGGATTCAATGACCCTGATGATCTTATAACTTCAGTGACCTATGTAAAAGCCCCGGAATTTGTAAGCATGATAGAGACCCTGATGGGGAAAGAAACATTTGCCAGGGCATTGAATGTCTATTATTCCAGATATAAACACTCAAATGCTTCAAGCTGGGACTGGATCGAAGTAATGGAAGAGGTTTCGGGACAGGAATTTAAAGATATGGCAAAGACATGGCTGAAACAGACACAGTTCCCGTTGCTCCATGTAAAGTCTTCCTATGATGAAAATGAAAAAATTTTTACATTATTCTTAGAACAGGAAGTTCCAGAAAAAAGGACATTCTGGGATTTCCCGGTTTGTGCAGCCCTTGTAGACAAGGAAGGGAAGGATCTTGCCAAAGTTATGGATAGGATGGGGGATAAGGAGAAAAGGATAGTTATCAAGAACGTGGACAAACCCGCTTTTTTATCTCTGAACCGAGGGTATTCTTTTTTTGGCAAAGTGGTTCATGATGTGGATATTGATGAGCTGGTCTTGCAGACCAAAAAAGATCGGGATCTAATAAACAGGTTCATTGCGTTCTTCAAAATAGTGGATATAGAAAAAATGAAACTTATTGAGGACACAAACCGTCTTCCCTCAAAAGAGTTCACAGACCTCTATCATGAGCTTATCAGGGATCATGACCTCATGAAGGAAGCAGGAGCTCAGTTCCTGACAATCTTTGAATCTGTTGAGGATGAGAAACTTGCACACAAATACCAGTTGTTATTTGAGGTTAAGCAAAAACTTCTCAAAGCAATAGCAAGCAAACATGAAGATTCCTTAATATCACTCTATCGGACTTACAATGAAAAGGATAATAAAAGTCAGGATTACCTAAATGAACAGATAAATGCAATCAAGGATCGCCAGGTAAAGAACAAATGTCTCTCTGTCCTTTCAACCCTTGATATTCCCACAGTCCACGATATGATCCGGAAACAGTTTGAGACTGCACGGAGTGCTACGGATAAATTAAGTGCTTTTGGTTATTATCTTGACAGTTCGGCACCTGACAGGATTCATTTTATGCAAGCTTTCCAGAGAGAGGCTGAAAAACATCCGGTAAGTTGGGAAGCCTTCTTGAGGGTTATAGGAAGTAATAGTAGCGGGGATGTAATTGATCTGGTAAGACAGGTTGAACAATGCAAGGCTTTCAGGATAGAACAGGCAAATGACCAGCGAGCTCTTTATGGAAGTTTTGCATCGAACCGAAAGAAATCTCTGCAAACCGAAGAGGGACGAAAACTGCTTGGAGATATAGTTCTCAAGCTGGCCAAAGTCAATGAGTACAATACCGTAAACATACTCAATGTCTTTGCCAATATTGATAAGATGGAAGACAAATATCACATACCTCTGGTGGGAATGCTGATTGATTTCCTGGATCAGCTTGATCCGGATCATACGCCAAGCGTGTACAACCGCATCAGGAAGATACTGATCAATACTCCAAAAGCCAGGAATAAATATGAAGAGATCAATGGAAAAATCAACTTGGTGTGAACTATCTACCCAAAAGGGAGGAAGTTCTGGCCAGGTTAATGTCAACTACTCTTCCCTGCAAGCCTTGAACCGTCGAGGAAGGAATAGTTCAATTGACCACATAATTTTGCTAGTTTTTCACAGAATCTTGAATAAAAAAGGTAATCAGATCTTACCTTTTGATGATCCTTTCCTTCTGTATATGATGCCCAGAATTCCGGCAAGGGCCAGCCCTGGTAAAGTCTTTATTGCAGTGTCTTTCCAGTTGGCAGTGATGTCCTGGGCGTCCCTTTTATGGCCTGTGGCTTCAGGGTCATTGCCTGCGATGCTGTCCGTTCCATACTCTTCTGTATCCGGGTTCATTGCATCTGCACAGATCATGAAAGGGGTAAGATGACTGCTCCCACGAATGAAGAGGCTGTCCGATAATTCCAAAAATACTTAAATTACATTTACAATGATTTAACAGCGTTACTCATTAAATTAAATATGATAGAAGTTAAATAATAGAAAAGCCAACTGTAAAATACGGGCATGGTATGATGCACGTAGGTTCTTAGCAGAAAAGCCCCATACGGGATAAAAAATATTTCAAAGACCGAGTCGCCCTTTGATACCCTTACAGGGTGCCTCGGTCTAATCTAATCAGAAGCTTTCTGATTTTTAAAATTTATCCGGTTAGCAGAAGCATTATGTTTGCTCTATTATTAGGGCAAGCTCTGAAGCTTTATAGAACGACAAAAAGACTTTTAGAATATCATAGTCGTATACAGATAATATCAGACATTAAAAAGCCAAGGATAATTTTGCAAAATTCAATAGAAAATCATTTTGATATCTTCATCAAATGCAATCTCCATCTTGTAACACTCCTTTCCAAGACCGCATATGTCCCTTCTCTCTTCTGTTATCTCAAATCCTACCTTCTGGTAGAGGTTGATTGCAGCTTCATTGTCTTTTGCAACATACAATATGATGCTGTCGATGGAATTCAATCTCATTTCTAGTATACTTTTTTGCAACAGCCTGACCCCAATCCCCTGTCCTCTGCATCTGGCATCGACAGTGAATGAATAAAGTGTTGCGGTTTTCTTCAGTCTGCCGGATGAGATGGAGGGTGTTATGAAATATAGACAGTAGCCTTTAACCTCATTATGATCAGTATACACATATGTAGTCTTATTAAAAAGATGGATATATCTTGAAAATCGTTTTTCATTTATTTCTATAAAATTATCATTATAGAGCCTGATGACCTTACTCAGCATCTCACCGCTTATATTATCTACATACATGTCGGATATCTTGACCCATTTCCGTGTTATAAGGCTGCCAACTGTCAACTTGAATGCCGTAATCGACTGCCTTCTGATAACATGTAGTTTACAAATGATTCCTCTTGTAAATATTGCCGCTGTCATAATCAGATTACATTGTATAGGTAGAAATGAATGGAAATCGTCATTAACGCTGTTAACATACTAATATTCGTATTTACTCTTAAAATGTTTGCGGCACTATGTTTCGAAACATGGCACAAGATTTACTAAACTCTGCGACACCTGATTCAAAGTTGATACTTTTATTCTTTCATGCAAAGATAAATTAAAGTGCAACGTTTTAGATTGCGAGGTATTAATTTCATGAAGTCACTCAGTATCGCTGCGCTATAAAATGATTATCAACTATAATATTGATCCACTATGAAACTGTCATTGATATTAAAAAAGTGCTTTTTTATAATTCGATAGTATTTATGTTAAAGGGAAATTGGGGTAAAGGAAGAAATGAATAGATATGAACTTCATTTGGTTGAAACTTCAAAAGAATCATGATACAAAAATATAATTTAGCTTACTTTGAGTCTGAAACGCCAGGCTTCTCGCCATTCTCTATTGCAGCGTATGCATCTTTAGTCTGGTGATCATGGTGTGTGCTGTTCTAGTTAGGAGGAAGAGGATATAAGGCTTCACTTTTTAACAAGAGGAGGTATTATGAAAGTAATGAGCACTTCAAAAGGTATAGGCGGCCAGCTCACTGATTTCAGGAAACTGGTGGAAGCTTCCAAAAGGATAACGTTTGTCGGATCCGTAGGATTCTGCACTCCTTTTGCCGAACTGATGGCGTATGTTATCCGGGGCAGCGCCATGGAAATGAATTTCGTGCCTGATACGAGGCTGGAGGATGCAAGGTCCATAATTTCAACGCCTTCAGGCATGCAGCTTGGGGAACTGGCTGACTTCCATGCCGATACGGTTGTCCTGCTTGGCGGGCTTGCGATGCCAAAGATCGGGATCGAGCCTGTAAAGACGAAAGAAATGATCGATTCCATTCTTGAAGGCTCTGAAAAAAAGCTGATCATAGGAGTATGTTTCCAGTCCATCTTCCAGAATCAGAAGTGGCCGGATACAATAGATTTCGACTTTATTATTGATGCGGACCTAACAAGTGAAGTTAAGCAGCCCTGAAAAGGCTTGAGATCACTTTCATTGTTGCATCCGTATATAGATTATTCTATCCACGCATCCACAACCACATGCCACACACCAGGGGAATACTTCTTCACCTTCCGGCATTCCCTTATCTCCACCTGCCTGCCCTCCCGCAGCGCCGCTTCCATTATCCTGGAAACGGGCCTCTCGAACATCAGTTTCTCCGGCACCGTCTCATGGTAATGCAACATACCACCGGTACTTTTGATGGCCCTTATACCGTACTCCAGATACTCGTGGGTAGTGCCTACATATCCCATCAGCACCCTGTCTGCAACACCCTGCGGAGTAAGTACCGCACAGTTCCCGTTCAGGGCTTCAACAACATGTTCCACTTTGTTCAGCCGGATATTTTCCTGCAGGTATTCGAAGGATTCCGGGTTCAATTCTATTGCATATATCTTCGAGGGTTTTGAGTGGAATGCAATTGGTATTGAAAAGTAGCCGATGCCTGCAAACATGTCAACTATTGTCTCATTTGAACCTGCCTTGCTCATAATGTTCTTCTCGTAAAGGTTACCTTTTGAGAACATCACTTTTGTAACATCGAGCCTGAAAAGACAATTATGTTCCTTGTGAGTGGTTTCCGTAGATGTCCCTTCCAGGATCTCCCTCTTTGGCTGCCTGAACTGTCCCTCAATTCCCAGATCACGTACAACGGTATGGCAATAAGGGTATATCCCGAGCAGTTCCCGGGCTATGAGGTGCTTATGCTCTTCTATACGCTCATCTATGCTGACAACAATTATCTTTCCCACGACATGCCAGCCGGAAGGGATCAGCTTCAGGTCTGTTTCAGGGATGGTCCCCTCAAGGCGTGTCCGGAGAGACTGGGACTTGCCGTAGTATTCAGGGCTGTGCTGTTCAATGGTATCCATGCCTGTAATTTCGCAGATGACAGGTATTTCCAGGAAATCTTTTCCATCCAAGGTGCTTTCCTTTATTTTTCTTTCATGGTCCAGCACTTCCATTTTTAAAAGTTCCTTTCTTATGGCCTCTGCTTCTGAAACAGGCACTACAACTGCTCTTTTTACACTCATGATCCACCTGTCTGATTGACATTGTTATGCAAATACTTTATGATGCCTGGAATATTATTCGCTACTCAGCGAACATTTATATAGATTGTTTATTAATTACGTACTACATGAATAATGGAGACAGTACTGCTATTTTTTCCACAGAAGCTGGTTTCATTGCACTGAACGGTTCTGTCAAAATAAAGATTCTGGATTTCTTAAAAACGGGTCCTCGCTCTTTTGATGAGATTGTCATCCACACCGGGAAGGCAAAGGCCACCATATCTGTCCACCTCAAAGACCTCAAATCCTGCAACCTTCTGGAGGAACAGATAGACCCCGATGACCGGCGTAAAAAGATATATTTCCTTAAATGCCAATACCTTGCATATTCCCAGGAACCCGGTGTCAGGCACTACACGGATATGCTGGATATCATCGCATCCCGTGACATTGGGAAATATGGCAGCCTCACATGCATATTCTATGCAGTGCAATACGGTTTCCTTGCTCACGGCATCAACTGCACTCCCATAATGCGGGACATTGGCAGGGATGTTGGAAAGAGCCTTTCACGTAACCTTACTTCAATATATCCTGACGACCTGTTCGAGGAAATGATGGTTTTCTGGGAAGCGAACAATATAGGCAGGTTCTCAGTTGTAGGAAGAGATCCTCTGAAGATTGCTGTCTATGACTTTTTTGACTGCAGGTCGCTTCCCATAAAAGCCAAAGTGATCTGCTCTTTTGTGCAGGGCGTTTTTGAAGGTATCTTCAGCGACAAATTCGAATCACAATGCACCATGGAAATAATCTCTGATTGCACTCAGGGCTGCGAAGCCTGTCTTTTTGTCATGCGCTGAACTTACGCTGCTTTGATAACTCCCAGTTCCCCTTTTACATGCCTGCCAATGGCCGCAACAATGCCCGGGCCGTCCGTGCCCTCACGACAGGTTATTATATGCTCCATCAGCCCAAGACGCTCAATACCGAAAATGTCCCTTGCGTGTCCTGTCTTTTTAATAGCTGCCTTGAGTTCTGATCGGGTCACTGAATTGGCAGTCACATGATCAAAACCTGACTTCTTCCAGTTCCACAGGATATCAAGTTGCTTTTTCGACAGGTGGCCGGTGATATTTTTTGTGTCCTCTATCTCTATTTCCAGCGGGACATGAAGTATAATGCCAAAGCGTGAGGCTACCTGCTGCGCGTCTCCGGTCCCAAGCGTTACTAGGCTCTTCTGCATAATGGTCACCGGTACTCCGATATCGATTATAATGTGGTCTTTTTCGATAGAACTCACATAACCTTTACAGATATCGCCCTTGTTTACTTTCTTCAGAGGTGAACCATATTTGTCAACAAGGAAATTAGCAGCAAATTCTTCATCCTCACCGCTTATCTCCAGGGTGAGCCACCCTTGCTCTGATATCGATATCTGCGATTTTGCATCAAGCTCCTTCACGTCGTTATCAATAAGGATCTGTGCAGCATGGATGGCACGCTCCCTGGTGCCATAGACGTTGATCAATAACTGGATATTTGTCATCTTTACCCGGATTTTACTTTCTGCTTCATAACAGTATCGAATATATCCTGTATCCTGGACAATCTGTCCAGTGAGGTATCATCGATCTCATTTTCAGACTGTTCGATATTCGTAATTAGTAGCTGGATGTCACGGCTGAAAGGGCCGATCTTTCTCTTCACGGCATCAGGATCTGCACCATTATGCTTTATTTCTTCATAAACACAGCTTATGTTGCCATAAAGCCTTAATATCCTGTCTTCAAGGGAGTCGGGATTAAAAGATACTTCCGTTTCCTGCTCTGCCATATCTTCTTCCAGACTCTCAGCCATCTCTCCTTCAAGCGCTATTATGAGGTTTTTGAGCGCATCCACTACCTTATACCCATGCTCTGTCAGCTCTACGTATTTTACCCTTCCCTCGACAGAGAACCTGACAAGATCATGTTCCTCCATTTTTGAGAGTATCTTGGTGGTATGGGCGAACGTTGAATTAATTTCCTTGGTTATGACCGAGGCATAGGTCTTCTGGAAAGACCAGATAGCAAGAAGTGCAAGTACGGGTTTCTCCTGTAAAAAAAGTTGTTCAGCATATTCGTTTGTCATCAGTATCCCCTGCAAGCCCAGGATAGGAGCTTATGAATGTAATGATTAATATTAGATAATCAATTATATATTAATGGATATATCATTATTGGGAAAATAGTATATATGCTTATCGGAGCGAGAGCAATACGTTCTCTATCTCGCATATGTCTGCATCCGTCTTGAACGAAGTCCCGCTGAAATGTGTCCGTGATGCAGCAAATCCCCTGTCTCTGAGCACATCTAAAAAACCTTCTATCCCTGTTGGTGAGACGCCAATTTTTTTGCACATGATATGCTGGTCATAGAACATCGGAATATCCAGTTCATCCCGGCAGAGTTCTACCAGTTTCCTTGCCTGCTCCTTTGTGCCCAGGTTGCGGGTATCTATCTCCGCAATGACCTCATTGCAGAAATCCGGCTGGTGCAATCTGCCAAGCCAGAGTGGTCCTGCAAGTATTCTTTCAGAAGGGCACCTTGGACATCTTTTATCAATGAATGTGGAAATTCCCGCAAAGGCCTGCCTGGAACCGCATGACGGGCAATGAGCTATATAGCCGACCTGTTCCAGCATGCTGTCAGTCTTCTTTGCTCCCTTCTCTATCCTAAGGTAGGTGCGTACATAATGGCGCGTTGCATGTGACAGCAGCGGATCCATGGCCTTGTCATTGACAGCCAATTCCCTGGCTATCTTTCCCAGCAGGATGCGCACTCCCATCTCGTTATGATATTCGTTGTTGAAAGGAATTGCAGCATACTTGCGGATGCCTGAATGCAGGTGTGCACCACACAGCGGAGCGGTATCAGTTGCAGTTATTTCGAGTAAGTGCACCACAGAGCGTGCAGCTGCAGCCATGAAGGGCGCAGGTGTCCCGAAGGGATCGATATCCACGATGTTGAACCTGTTCTCATGAAGGAGCACATTGGCATTTTTACGTGTTGCTTCAACCCTGTGTTCCAGGTTAAGATTATTTATATTTTGACGGATGAGTTCGTAAGCATCTTCACTCCAGTCATTCAGAGTTGCATGGATGCCTGTTTCATTGGCGATCCTAAGTCCGCGAATCCCTGATGCCGAGAGTGCATCAACATATCTTATGTCCTCCAGGGCCATATCACGACGGGCAGAGAGTTCCCTGGCAAAAGCAGATGTAGCAGCCACGGAAATATCCCGGTTGAGTTCCATGGCAGGATTATAAAAAACAGGAGCCTGGGAAGGTGGAAAAGATACTCCTTCCTCATGTACCGGAACGAGTATTTCGGTTTCACCTTCTCTTACAGCTCTTATGTTCATCCGGTTCCCAGAAGGTACTTTGTTATATAACGTTAATGGTTCCTTTCATCCTTTCTTCGTAACCCTGTATCTTGTATGTATATGTACCGGTCTCGTTGAAAGTATGTACATGCCTTCCTCTGTATCCTATGGTCTGGTCCTCCCACAACTCTTCATTGCTTATGAGCACAAAGTTCCTTGTAGGACTGTTAAAATTGATCCAAACAACCGAGTCGCCAGAGTTTATAGTCAGGTTCGCTGGCAGAGCGAGGAAGTTCTCAAGGCGCACAGTATATGTGCTGGGGTCTGTTGAAGGGACAACAGTGACTCCGCTGCCGGTCCCAGTTGAAGGGGTTCCATTGTCAACAACCGGAGTCTCCTCATCTGCAGGTGTTTCGTTATCAACTGCAGGAATTTCCTCATCTATCGTTTCGTTTTGTTCTCCCTCTGAGATGTTTTCGTCCGTGTCATCCTGATCATTATCTGACACGCAGCCGGCAACAAGAAGAGAGAATAATATCATTAGTATAGCAATCCATTTCAGATTCATGACATCACCTCAATTAAAATAGGGTTTTGGCAGTATAATAGTTTCCTATTGTTTCCGGTCAGGCCTTTATGAGCATGACATCGATCTTTATTCCATCATCTGGATCATCTATATCTATAAGGGCTGCAAAACCTGCTGCAGCCATTCCGGGGTTGACGACAATGGTCCCGTCATGCTCCTCGACACCTCTTGCCTCATGGATATGCCCGCAGACCATCAGACTGACATTTCCCAGGTACTTTGCAAGCGATCTGCATCCAACATGTGTGTCCCCGACGGCATCCAGTACGCCGTAAGGCGGGGCATGGGTAAGAAGTACTATTGGCTGTTTGTAGTCCTGGGCATCCGACATGAGCTTTTCAAGTTTCTCCCCGATGTCACATTCTTCTATCTCAAAGGGTGTGCAAAAAGGTGTGGGGTTTGATCCGCCAAACCCCACAAAAGTGATCCCTCCGAATGTTTCCAGCTTATTATGGAGGCTGACAGAAGAGTTATCAAGGATTTCCATAACTGACAGAGGGTCACAGTTCCCGGGCACAGCCATAACCTTATGTCCGAACATGCCAATGAGCTCTGATACCTTTTCAGAGGGGCCGAAATTGGTGATGTCCCCTGCGATTAGCACTGCGTCTACATTGCCTGCCTTCTCAAGCAAGGCTTTGATAGAGGAGTAATTCCCGTGGGGGTCTGCTATTGCAAATATTCTCATGTCGATCTGCTGTTCTTTATGTCAATTTGTCTCTTAGAAAGACCTGTCGCCTCCAATAAGCCCTCCCAATCCTCCCTTAGACTCATCCCTGCGCTGATAAGATGCCGCAGCCATTATCCTGTCCGCAAGACGTGAGAACGGCAGGCTTTGCAGATATATGGTGCCAGGACCTTTCAATGTAGCAAGCACAAGCCCTTCCCCACCGAACAGGGCATTCTTGAAACCGCCTACCAGTTGAATATTGTAATCTACTTTTTCGGAGAACGCAACGATGCATCCTGTATCGACCCTTATTATTTCTCCTGCCTGAAGGTCTTTCTTGATGATCGTGCCTCCTGCATGAACAAAGGCCAGCCCGTCACCGGTCAGTCTCTGCAGGATAAAACCCTCTCCTCCGAAAAGGCCCGCACCTATCTTTTTAGTAAGGGCTACTTCGATCTCTATACCTTTTGCCGCGCACAGGAAAGAGTCCTTCTGGCACAGGAAGCGTCCACCCACTTCTTTCAGGTCGATGGGTATTATTTTTCCCGGGTAGGGTGCCCCGAAAGCCACGTATCCTTTTCCTGTTCCTTCGTGGACATAACTGGTAATGAAGAAACTTTCACCAGTGAGTGTGCGTTTCAACCCTTTGAGTAGTCCTCCGCCGGTGGATGTTTCCATTTTGATCCCGGGCCCCATGTACATCATAGCGCCTGCTTCGGCTCTTACAGACTCGCCGGGATCAAGCTCGATCTCAACTAGCTGCATATCATTTCCGATAATCTGGTAATCAATCTCATCTGCCATTTTTGTTCCTCTGTGGGATAGTTTATCTATTATTAAGTATTCCGGAATTAATCATTCTTAGTTTGGTGAGCCAACTTTATTAATTTATCTGCATTGGCACTGAATTCTACCCGGAAAATCCTCTTTGTCAATACAGGCAATACATAGCATTTGGTGAAGTGCGCAACTGAACTTGAATACCTTAATATATGTCTTGTGCATAAACAGTTGTTGATTATTGTGTCTGAAGATGAAAACCAGCTTCCGTTTAAACACTATCTACTGGGTTTATCTGCCTGCAAGCACGGTGGGCAGTTGGGTCAGGTTTCCGAAGAAGCAAAAATCCCGGAATCAGATATTCTTGATTTCAGCGCGAGCCTGAACCCTCTTGGAAGTCCGTTCAGGTCTAAAGAAAGCGGCCTTGATATTGAAGCTCTTCTAGAAAAGGCAACCGGCAAGCTGGAACAATATCCGGATAACAGGTATATCGAATTAAGGACCGCAGCCTCCCGTTTTGCAGGGAGCGGGGTAGAGCCGGACAATATAGTACCCGGTAACGGTTCATGTGAACTGCTCAGGCTTATACTTGAATCTGTTGTCGATGAAGGTGACATGGTCATAGTTCCTATGCCCTGCCCTGCCGAATACTACCGAACCTGCGAAGCTCTCGGTGCTGTGCCTCACAAGATCAAGCTGAATGAAATACTCCAGCTGCCCAAGAGGACACTTGAAAGGGCAAAGGCTGTCTTCATCTCAAATCCCAACAATCCTTCAGGTGACCTGGTATCCCGAGAAAGGATCCGTGAGTTTGCCATAAGATGTGCTGAGCATGATACCTTGCTTGTGGTGGACGAGTCTTTTATAGAATTATCCGACCCTTCCCAGAGTGTTGCAGACCTTGCTGCAAAGAGAGATCATCTTTTTGTGACCCGCTCGATAGTGAATGCTTTCTCCCTGCCGGGCATCAGGTTCTCCTACGGCATCACTTCTTTGCCTATGGCTGCAAGGCTGAATGCTGCACGACTTTCCTGGAACATAGGGTCAGTCACTGAGGAGATTGCCACAGCTGTTCTTAATATGGAAGGGGGTATGAACAGCAGTTACCTGGTTAACTCCCGCAGGTTCATCAGAGAGGAAAGGCAGTACATAATCGAGCGCCTGTCTTCATTATATGGTTTCAATCCTCTCAAAAGCAATGCCAATTTCGTCCTGGTGGACATGAAAGAGCATTTCATGGATTCGGAGCATTTTACAAAGTGCTTCGCTTCCCGCGGAATCTTTTTCCGGGAGTGCAGTGATTTCTTTGAAGGGCAAAAGCACTTTATCCGCATATCAGTGCGCTCAAGAGATGACTTTGAGAAATTAATATCCCGGCTGGATGATGTCTACGCAGAGTTTAGCAGGGAGGAAGCCTGGGAAAAACTAGTGGAAACCCTTGAGCAGGGTCCTGAGAGGGTTGCAGCAACCCGTGGCACATGTGGATACTACCCGTGCCATTTTCTCGACCAGGACTGCACTTTCTGTTTCTGTCCTTTCTATGCCTGCAGCGATGAGAGAACAGGCGGGAAATGGATAGATAGTGCTATTGGCGGTAAGGTCTGGAGTTGTGAATATTGTACACTGCTGCACCAGCCGAAAGTGGCAGAGAAGATACTGGATGTCCTTATGGAGGATGGGGATACGGATGAGAATATCCGTAAAGCATGGATCGAGGTTATCCTGCCTCTATTATGACCGAAAAGTGTATTGATGGAATCATTATATTAAAAGAACTAATATATATTTATAAAAAGAGTTTGTGATCATCGTGACAGAAAATACGCCCTCTCTCCCGGTAAAAGAGCATCTGTTGAAATTCGAGCCCAGTGCTCATGGTGGATTGATACGCAAAAACTCCCAGAAATACGCAATTCCGGAGAGCGAGATCCTTGATGCGAGCGCAAGCCTGAATCCCTTTGGGACTCCCTTTAAGTATCCCTATACAGGCCTGGTACTTCGTACGTTACTTGACAGGGGGCTTCAGAAAATGGAGCAGTACCCCGACAACCGCTATCTGGAATTCAAGGAGGCTGCGGCAAAGTTCACAGGCATGGGCATCAGGCCTGAGAACATAATCCCCGGCAATGGTTCTACCGAGATAATCCGGCTTGTTGCGGAATGCGTTGTAGGAAAAGGTGACATCGTACTGATCCCGCAGCCTACCTTCAGCGAGTACGAAGTCCAGTGCAGGGTGCTTGGTGCAACTATAAAGTACATCCGTCAGGAAGACCTTCCGGATATTAGTGGTGATGTCCTTGAAGAAGCAAAGATGATCTTTGTGTGTAATCCTAACAACCCCACGGGAAAACTCCTTACCCGCGAGCAGGTAAGAGAACTTGCTCAAAAATGCGCCCGCCACCACACTATTTTGTTCCTCGATGAGGCTTTCATAGAACTTGCCGACCCATCACAGGGTGCCGCAGATATGGTCGAAGGTAATGAGTATTTTTTCATACAGCGCTCCCTCACAAAGGCTTTCGCTATCCCAGGTATCAGGATGGGATTTGGTATCGCATCCAGCAGGTTTGCAAAGGTGCTTGATAATGCAAGACTTTCCTGGAACCTGGGCTGCATAGCTGATACTGTTTCAACGGCTCTGCTCAATATGGAAGGCGGGATAAACAGCAAATATCTTCAGGATTCCAGGGATTTCATTAAGGCCGAAAGGGAATATCTTATGGAAAAACTGGATCGCCGTGGATTCAAGCCAATCGAGAGCACAGTAAATTACATTTATGTGGATATCTCCGAATTTTCCATGGATTCTACCGAACTGACAGAGCGTATGGCTGCACATGGTGTGCTCATCCGTGATTGCAGTTCATTCCAGGAGTCGGGCAAAGACCATATCAGGGTCGCTGTCAGGACCAGGGAGGAGAACAAGCGCATAGTGGACACTATAAGGCAGGTGGTGTCGGAATGGGGAAGTGAGCAGGCAGAATCCATGCTTCACGATAACCTTGCAAAAGCCGCGACCTGTGGAAGGCTTGGCAGCAACCTGAGCTGTGATTATTATCCCTGTCACTTCGAGGGCCAGGACTGCACTTTCTGCTTCTGTCCGTTCTATCCGTGTAATGATGAGCGCACCGGAGGCCAGTGGATAGAGAGCTCAGGAGGCGGGAAGGTATGGAGCTGCCTCTATTGTGAAATGGTCCACAGACCTGAGGTGGTCGATGATATGCTTTCTGTCCTGACAAAGGAAGGTTGCAATAAGGAAAGCGTAAAGGAAGCCTGGAAGAAAGCCATGGAGACTCGTTTATGATCATGCCGGTGATGCCGGGGGCAGAGGATCTCATAATCATTCTTTTCCTGGCCTATGCCTATGATCTTATGCTCAACGAGCCTCCTTTTGCCGTTCATCCTGTGGTCTGGATGGGGAAGCTCATTTCCAGGCTTAAGGATGCGGCTCCTGCAAAGCACAGGAGGCTGTACGGCATATTCCTTGCTCTGGTCACCATTGGCTTTGCATCTGCCCTGGCATACGCAGTGATGCTTGTCCTGAGCGTCGAATCAATACCGAGGGTCCTGCGGTTGCTGGTGGCTGCTTATTTCCTTAAGGCGACCTTTGCTGTCAGGTGCCTGTTCGAGGCAGGCAACAAGGTACGCAGCAGGCTTGAGGCAGGTAAGCTTGATGAAGCACGCAGGGAAGTATCCATGTATGTTAGCAGGGACACCTCCCGGCTGGATGAGAACCATGTGTCTTCCGCTATAATCGAGACAAGCTCCGAGAACTATGTGGACGGGATACTAAGCCCTCTGATGTTCTATTCGTTCTTCGGTCCATTCGGACTGGTCGCTGCTTACGTCTTCAAGGCTGCCAGTACCCTGGACTCCATGGTCGGTTACAAGAACGAAAAGTACCTGAAGCTGGGCTGGTTCTCTGCAAGAACTGATGACGTATTCAACTGGATACCTGCACGCATCTCGGTCATTTTCATCTGTATAGCGGCTGTGGTCGTGAACTTGTTCTCAGGAAACAGGAAAAAGCTGAGTGCATCAGATGCACTCAAACTCGGGCTGGCAGAGGGACTGATGACCCCTTCCCCTAATTCCGGGTTTCCCATGGCTTCAACAGCAGGCGCTCTCAGGGTGAGGCTTGAGAAACCGAACACCTATCTTCTGGGGGAACGATATAAGTCGTATCCCGTGGCAGAGGATATATGGCTTACCTCAAGGCTTATACTGACCGCTTCGTTTATGGCGGTTGGGGCATCTGCATTGATGATCTATTTTATCCTTGGATGAGTTGGCAGGTATATAATAACAAATGATAAAAGTGATAGCAATGAAATTATCGGACATAGAATCAAAGAACCTCAAGGAAGGACAGCCTGGGGAGCTGGAAGGCGATATCACTCACGATATCATTGATATACTCAGGGATGAGGGTATTACCGTTGAGATGCTTGTTGATACTGCGCTGGCACTGTATGCTCCGCATCCGGGTATCGAGACGAGGGAGCTTGCTGAGGAAAGGTTCCTGGAAGAATTGCACATAGCCCTTTCAGACCCGAACCTTTGCATGCTTGTCTATGCAGGCGTATTGCTCGAAAAGGAAGGTGTTGCAGGCACTCTTCCTAATATAAGCAAAAGTTCCTACGAAAAAGACCTGACATTCCTGATAGTTGACGAGGTCATAGGGATGAGTATTGCCAAATACATAAGTGGTGACAAGGGCATATTCGAATTTGTACGTTTTGACAAGCAGAAACCTGGTATCCTTGCAGATCTCGGTCCTTTCATGGATGATGTGATAGGAGGGCTCATTGGTGGTGTATCTGCCAGCATGTATACAAGAAGCATGGCCGAAGCCGCCAGAAAGGATGCGGCTGAGAAAAAGAAGAGGCATGACAGCAACCTGGGTGGTGTGATCGCAGGATGAACAACTTCTTACTGGCTGTACGCTCCAGTTTTGGTTTCCTTTCCACCATCCCTGTCGGGATAACGATGGAAGGGCTTGACGAGTTCTTCAAGAGGACCTATCTGCACATACTTGTAGGTATTGTGCTTGGTCTTATCATAGGTGCAGTGGCCTTTGGTCTGCAGTCTTTCCTCTCTCCCCAGCTGAGTGCTGTTTTCATTATAGTGTTCGTCTATTATATGACGGGACTTAACCACCTTGATGGCATTGCCGACATGGGGGATGGTCTGACAGCCCACGGTTCCCGCGAGAAGAAACTCAAGGCGCTTAAAGACATGTCTCTTGGGATCGGAGGAGTGGCCTTTACAGCTCTTGCACTCCTGGCATTCTATACTGCCATCATATCTCTTCTTACGGGTGAGTTCCTGCTCCCGGAAGGCGTGAGCACTGCAGTTATCATCTTTCTTTCCCTGTTCGTTGCTGAGGTCAGTGCCATGCAGTGCATGCTTACGATTGCAGCATTCGGGAAGTCCATACATGAAGGTCTTGGTTCCATCCTGGTAAAGAGCACCACTCTTCCAAAGTACCTGACGGGGTTTGCCATGGGTATTGTTGCCTGCACGCTGGCTTTCTGGTATATAGGTCTCCCTCTGGTCGGACCCATAGCTTTTGTTGCATCCATTGCATCAGCCATGGTGCTTATCAATATCAGCAACAGGCATTTTGGTGGTGTCAATGGCGATATCATCGGTGCTTCCAATGAGGTTGGCAGGACCATTGCGCTGGTAGCCATCTTCCTTGCGCTTAAATACGGTTTTGGAGGTGTCTGATATGGATGCCATAATCATGGCCGGAGGATTCGGGAGCAGGCTCGGGATGGGTGAAAAGCCAACTGTAGAACTGCTTGGCAGGCCTCTCATCTCCTATGTCATCGATGCACTGGAGAGAACGCCTGAAGTCGGGAAGATCCATGTTGCCGTCTCGCCTGCAACGCCTAACACTGGCAGTGTCATCCTTAACCGCTACAATGGCAGGGTGGGAGTTATAAACACAGGCGGTGGCAACTATGTGGCAGATATGGTCTATGCGGTCCAAGATGCGGGCATAACAGAACCAGTGCTGATCATGATGTCGGACATACCCCTGCTTGATCCGGAGATAATCGGTCATATCATCAGAAAATATGAGACTTGCGGAACGCCTGCGATGTCCGTGTTCTCTCCCATATGGGTGTGCAAAGGGCTCGGTATCAGGCCGGATACGGTCTTCAACTGGGAAGGCAAGCTTATAGTTCCTGCCGGGGTAAATATCCTGGACGGGAAAGATGTTGAGCGCGAGCAGGCCTATGTCAGCCTCGTGCTGGAAAACGTCGAGCTGGCGCTAAACGTGAATACTGTAGCCGACCTTGAGAAGTGCAAAGAGGTACTGCTGGAAAAAATAGCCGGGAAAGAGTAGTACCGGACCGGGATGATCCATTGCCGACCGGACTAGTTCAAAAGGATGTGTTCATATCGATCGCCATATTACTATAATGAACCGGAGTTATTCTCTGGAGACTCTGATGCTGATCACCGGCAAGCTCAACCCTGAAACTTCCGTAGAGGTTATCCCTGAGGAGTCATTGATGCTATGTGAAGTGATAGAGCATCCTCAAAAACTGCCTTTTTACATTGAGGCCTTCTACAACATGGACATCAAAGAGGTGGATGCTTTTCGTTTCGCGCTCATGAGGATCCAGATAGATTCCGACCTGCGGATGAACGAGGACATACAGAAGCATCAGCATCGCAGGTATGTTGCGCGTACCATTGAGAAGTTGCTGTTCTCTGATATCCTTCTTGAACAGGTCCAGGGCGTTGTGCTTGAAGGCGAGTGACGCCCTGCTTATTGGAAATCCCTGCAAAGGGTGCAGCGCATACAAATAGACATATGGACCGGTCCTGTCTTCAGGACCTCAATTCCAATTGACTTATACCCTTTCTAATCAAATATCTATTATCAGATCTATATTCTGATTATTTTTTCTAAAGGATGCCTGTCTGGGTGCAGGATCAATGCGTTGTGGTGTCAATGGTCGATCAGTTGGTCAGGAAGGTACGTACAGGCAAAAGGAAGTCATTAAAGGCCTCAAGGCTGGCTTTTGGCAGCCTGATGACTAAAAAATGGAGCACGTTCGCAGACCCTGACATAATCAGAATAAACAAAGATTTGATGGCCGATGTCCTGAGAATCTATCGTGAGAACTTCACCGGGATAAATGAGAGGAGGTTTACGATGTACTGCCGCTTTTTCAACGAAACCTGCTATGCATTCCTTGAACGGGGCAAGGTTGTGGGGTACTGCATCTTTTTCGTGAGACCTGTATTCTCCTATTCGCACATCTACAAAACCGCCACACTTTATTCTTTGGCAGTTGACAGTGATCACAGGGTATATGGTATAGGTAAAAGACTGCTTCAGAAAGGTATCCGCGAGATGAAGCTCAATTCCGTCAACTGCATCTCTCTCTATGTGGCCACGGAGAATATGCCAGCCATCAGCCTTTACAAAAAGGCGGGTTTCCGTATCCTCAGGGAGCTTGAGGATGTCTGCGGCCCGGGGCTCAAATGCTACGAGATGGATTTGGGGCTAGGGCAGGGTCTCCCTTGAGTGGTTCTCTTCTTTTGGCAGACGGTAGTATTTCCTCAAGATTGGGTTTTATTTTCAAATGAGGATTTGTACAGAGCCCATATTTCCCATATTTTATTTCCTCAACAGACATCATTATATGAGCTAACATTATTCTCATAAATTGTCATCTCTTTAATATTGATTGATGCATTAAAGACTAGTGATGGACATGTACTATCTAAGTCTAGAACAACTTAAAGTTGCAGGAGGTTCAAGCGGTCATGGATATTAGCAATGCCGCTCTTTAACTTTATGGAACCAGTCTTGTTCTTCAAACTACAATCTTCTTTCTCATAGATTCGCCTTTAGGTACGTTGTGAACATTATTCCGGTGAACATCTGAACTTTCTATCAAATATTAGACTAGCCAGTTGATGCTAGTATTTTTTGATAAACATATCGTTTTCCTCCTATGTTCCAAAGTAGAAAACTGTATTGCAGAAGCTCCAGTGATGTTATTACACAAGGCTATTATTCAATACGAAGGAATCTCATGTCATTCACTTTTTCAGTAGTCTCAGGGCGTGCTATTATGAGGTTACCCCTAGAGAGGGAATAAATCGTGTTCGGGAGCTCATTAAGCTCATGTTGCCATCCGGGTGTGTTTTTGTAAGCTTTGATATAAATAATAAGTTCACTCTTGCTCTCAGCTTTTGTGCGCAACACCTTCAACACATTTTTCCAGCCCTCTACTCTCATGAAGTTAACCTTCACAACAGGTTTCATGGCATTGAAAAGATCTTCATACTTTTCAGGGGAGTCTTCTATGACAATTGCCATGACGTTTGACCCGGTCTCTTCTGCCAATCTTATAATTACTTCTAGAACTTCGTAGATTCCAGGATTATAATAGATACTTGTGGGCAGTAACACTGTTATATTCTGTGTATTGCAAAGAGGAGTTTCGATGTGAGAGAGCAGCAGCATTTTCTTAATCCTGCCGGACACTTGCTCAGTAATGGAACCTACTACGCTTTCAGTTAATGAACGGTCCTCTTCCCAACCCATGATAATTGTTGATATTCTGTTCTCTGTTGTTGCCCGGATTATCCCCGACGCTATGTTGTAATTTAAGCCGACATGGGTAGTCATCGGCACCTCGGCACAAGAAGTATAAGCTGTTAAGTCTTCCAGCATTTTCTCTGCCTGTGCTACCTTTCTGTCGGGTTCCGAAGAAGGACTTACTACACAAAGTGCATGTAAAGGTTCATCTGAATCCTTCGCTCTTATCATTATGGCCAGATCAAGCAGTTCCTTCTTGTAGATGGATTGCACTGAAAAGGGCACAAGTATTCGCTGAGGTGACTCGGGGGGAGCAAAAGGTGCCTGGTCAGAGAGGGCCATTTTAGTCCCATATCGCTCTACAATGATGGGGCTTACAATTCCAATAACAAGGATCATCACGATGGTCCCATTTATCATATTCTGGTCAAAGAGCCCTGCATCGAATCCAATAATCACAATCGCAAGGGCGGCAGCTGCCTGACCCACTGACAGCCCAAACATGCTCATTACCTGATTGATGTTATACCCGTAAATTCTTCCAGTCAACCATGCAGCTGCTATCTTTGTTATGAGCACAAGGAAAATGAGCCAAAATGCTAGCATCAGATTATTTCCTTCTTCAAAGAAAATAGTGACATCAACAAGCATTCCTACTGACAGCAGAAAGAAAGGTATGAAAAAGGCATTACCTATGAACTCAATCCTGTTCATAAGTACTCCGGTATTTGGGATCAGTCTGTTGAGCACGAGGCCTGCAAGGAATGCACCTATGATTGGTTCCACACCTACAACCCGTGAGAAATAGGCACATGTGAACATCACTGTCATTACAAAAAGGAACTCGAAATAGCTCTCATCTGTGAGGTTACTGAAGAACCACCTGGAAAGGCGTGGTACTATTGTCCAGACAGCGACAAAGAAAATGATAAGTCCTATAGCAAGTTGTGCCCAGAATTGCATGTCTATAGCTTCCTCGCCAGATGAAATGACAACTGCAAGGACCAGAAGTGCCAAGGTATCTGTAAGTATAGTGCCTCCTATGGTAGCCGTGATAGCTTCGTCCTTTACTATACCTAGCCGCCTTGCAACAGGATAGGCAAGCAGAGTATGCGAAGCAAAGATGGATGCAAAAAGGAGTGCTGTGGGCAGTGACATGCCAATAGTGTACACGCCGATCAAAGTACCTGCAGCTTGGGGAATTATGAATGAGAGAAAACCAAAAACAAGGCTTCGATCCATTTTCTCAATAAACTTGTTGATGTTTATCTCCAATCCGGCGATGAACATCAGATAGATAACCCCAATCTCGCCAAACAAGATAATTGTTTCACTGCGTTCCAGCAAGTTCAATGAGTTTGGCCCAATAATTGTACCTACAATAATTATTCCTATGATGCCAGGAAGCCTATATCTATTAAGCAATAAAGGAGTAGTCAGAAAGACAAACATAGCAATGGCAAATATAAGCACTGAATCGGTAAACGGAAGCTCGGGTAGCATAGAAATATCTCTTTCTGAATATAACTATTTTAAAATATATCAGCTTTTAGTGAGAGGATTGAAGTAGCTTATTCTCGGCCGAAGCAATAAACATGTCGTTGTTTAAGGATTATTTTAAAAAAAGGATATTCACAACATCCGCTTGAAAGAGATTGCAATTAAAATTAATAAAAGGCAGCATTGCAATCTCTTTCATGTGTATTCCGGGAGTATATTCACTTAATTAGAGCGGGTGCCATTCATTTTAATGAGTGGGTGTTGACTTAAGTCCTACGTAAACAGAGAAATGATGCATACCGATTTACGATATTGACAAAAAAAGGTCTGGCCATGAAAGCCAAACTGTTGCAATAAAAAGTAATGCTAAATATGAAATTATTCTGCAACAGCATCTTCTTCAGATACTGTTACGTTCCCATCTTCAACAGGATTTGCATTTCCATCTACAGTAGTATTTTCTGCATCAACAACTGTTTCTTCTGCTACTTCGTCAGAGGATTCCACATCAGTAACATTTTCATCTTCAACGATTGCCTCGTCTTCAGTTCCTTCTTCAGCTGTGTCAGTACAACCGGAAACTGCAACCAGTCCGATCATAACAAAGACCAAAAGTATGCTTAATATTTTCTTCACAATAGTTCACCTATATCAAATATGTTGATACAGTTACATTCCTCCATTTGATTGCATCCCAAGTTTGACAGTTTTCACTCCTTGACTAAGAATGTATTTTTTTCAACCCAAAATTTTCGTTTTTTTGTCAGGAAAACCTATTTGACAGTTTAAACAAATTGATGCAAAATTCTGCGATTTCATCCATTTTTGCCTTAAAATATATGCAATTTCCAGCAAATTTGGCCTGAATTTACTTGTTGAACCTTATTTTTGCAATAATAATGTTCATCTGTCAAATTCCATTAAGCTATTTTTGGATATTTTTGCTTGAAAACAATATGAAATAGGATTGGGTGCCTATTTAGAAGATCCGACAAGACTGTCAAATTCTTAGTCCAAAAACGGGGTTAAAATCAGAAAAAACGCATTCTAGTGACAAATGTGATACTGTCAAATAGATTCGTGTAAAAATCGACAAATTGTAAAAACAAGCATGTAAGAAAGTAAAGAGACAAACAATCACTAGGAAAAAAGAGATACTTCGATTCTAATGAACACAAAAAAGATAGATATTCAGTTGATCAAAAACAAGACTGTCAAAGTTGGGTT
>NZ_JAUXNK010000013.1 GCF_030682845.1 Methanolobus sp.
TTGACATTTTTAATACCTCAATTAGAGATTGAAATATACATAGATGAACATTTAGAATTTAAATAAAAAGAGCTCAGTATAAATTCTATATATGAAACTATTTAATTTCACTTTTAAGCCATTCAGTTCTTATTTATTTTATTCTTTACATTAAACTACTAGATTTATCGTGGAGAACTTATTTAATTTAATATAAATAGTAAGGGTTTTTCAATTAATCGGGATGGAAATGATATTCCTTAAATATCATATTTTTTAACATCTTTGTAATTTCATATGTCTCAGTGAATCAGGATGAAAATCCTTTTGTAATTTCACAACTTACCTTTAATTAATTTTATATGATACGATGTGAGTATTTCATGAATATTTTAGAACAAAAGATAAATTATTTATTATAATACTAAATAATTCCATATATTAGTATTTAATTTACTTTAAATAGTAATATGCATGTTGTTGAGGGGGTTTGGAGTGTGGTTATATTAAATTATAACTGCTTGTTAGGATGTGCTTTAAATGACAAAACCATTGCTTGATGTTGTGTTCATGTCAGAGAAAAGAAAGGGAGTTCTTCTCTTGCTCAGAGATGGAGCTAAGGAGATGGAATATTTACTAAATTCCCTTGATACTACCAGGCAGGCATTGCTTCCTCAGATAAAGACACTTGAAGAACATTATCTTGTTAATAAATACGATGATATTTATGAATTAACAACAATTGGAGAACTTGTGACTGATGAGATAGTTCCTCTTTTAAATACTCTCGAAGTTTTGGATATAGGTGTTGATTATTGGGGAACTCATAACCTTGATTTTATCCCACCTCACCTATTGGGCAGAATTAATGAGCTTAGGAAATGTCAAGTGATAAAGCCTCACCTCAGTGAGATATATGACCTGAATAATACGATAACTAATTCATGCTATACTTCGAGTTCTGTTTACATAATTGCTGCATCTTTTCACCCTAGTTATCCTGCACTCTCCTCTGAAATGGCTAATAATAATGTAAATGTAAATGCTATATTCTCCAAAGATGCTCTCGAGCATTTGCAAAAGAACTACCATAAGTTCTTAGAAGACATGAAAGGAGTTAAATCATTTAATATTTATGCTCACCCCAATTTAGATTTAATGACACTTGTGGTTACTGACCATTATGTTATCATGCGTATACTAAGAAATAATAATGAGAGTGATGGGCAATACATTCTGTGCAACGACCCCGATGCTCTTAAATGGGGAAAAGAGTTGTTTGATTATTACTTGAAGGATTCCACACCAATCACCAAAATATAATTTGTTGCAGCAATAGGAAAGCAATATCTGCGACTTACATATATTACAAAATAGATAAGTTCGCTAAATATATCGTGGCGGCGATATGCTTTTATTAATAAATCACAATTGTTAATGGGAATGACTTTTATGGAATGAACCCATTTTAGAACTAGCTAGCAAGGTAAGATGAGGCGCCTCTCTCCTAACGAATCCGAGATGTTCCCCAACTGATCCACTCCCGTATTGCGGCTCATTTTCCCCCACGACCCGCAATACCTAGTAAGTTTTCAGAATATATAACCCAAGCCTTACTTAACTTTAGTTAACAGCTCATTTTAATAATCGGTATTAAAATAGAGGATTTGTATAAGGTTATACTAGTGATATAGTAACATAGATACTGATATTACTTCCTTTGTATAAGTGACCTATAGGAAATGTTGATATGCTACCTACCTCATAAAATAAGGGTGTGAACGTGTAGGCTTTTAGACCATGATCCTAAATGTGCAGGCCGGATATTATTTAACCTTGTGATGATCGAAGGAAAAAAGAATCTTGAAAAGCATAGAAACTCACATGATCAAATAGATATATTTTTATATGAATTAATATAATTATAAACTAGGCCGGGTTCATATCGTACCACCAACTTCAACCAACCACCAAATTTTCATCCGGCCAACCTTTTCTGATATTCCCACTCAATGAGTGGCCTCACTTACCTGCAGCATGGTCAGAATCCCATGACAGTTACAGGTGGTTGCTATGAAAAAGGAGCTATCTTTTATTCCCGGATGTTCCTGCGCGGTTTGCCTGAGGGTGAGAACATGCCTCATGACAGAAACCAGGTTTTGCCTTAGATCAATTCCTTTAATACCACCAATACCAGGCTTCATCTGGCAGCTCTCAAATACCTGCCCAGGATAAATCGAGGTCACTTCGCGAACATAGCTTGTAATGGTCCGGGGTTTCTCCCTGGCAAAGGTACGACAATAACTTTCCTGGCCGGGACAGTTGTCCGGGCATATCTCCCCGGGTTGCGCGTATGAGAAGAATATAGCGCCATGTTCAGAATAACTCCCTGCTACAATGTCTTTTGGGAAGGCAGCGACAAGGCTTTCGAAGAAAGCCATCATCTCTCCTTCATCCCTGGTGATGGAAAGCTTGCGCACAAGCCCTCCTTGCCCAAAGTCCAGGGCATCTGCCACTATGTCCGCAGCAGCATGAGATGTCACGGCAGGTATAATGAATTCAGGCAACCCGTGGGCCAGGAGAGAGAAGACATCATTCACATCCATCCGGTGAAAATAAGTACGCGATTCAGAAGTCATTTTTTCTTCAGTCTCTTTCCTTGCAGAAGGCTTTTGTGATGTATCCTTTCCCTGGCTGGCAGCCATGGAACTTATCGTATCAATAACACAACGCCTGTCATTTAATACAATCGCATTCAATGAAGCAGGTGCATTGGCATCAGCATCGATCACAAGTACAAAAGGGAAGCCCGCTTTCTTTGCGTATCTGAGGAAAGAGTCCCCTATCTTCCCACCGCCCAGGACGAGGTAGTATCCCCTGATCACAGGCAAAGACCCTACGAGGCGTATCCTCGAATTAATCAGTTCTACCATAGCAGGACACATTATATGGAGTATGGACCTGGCTTTTAAAGAAGTTACCCTTTGCATGGAAGATTAAGGACAGAATCCATATGCCCTTTAAGATGAGCATGAATAGTTGCCACATTATTATCCTGCGGAAGCTTTTCCACGATCATGTCTATATAGCCCCGCTCCCTGACAAGGCGCAAGGTCTCGGGAAAGTTGAGATCGAAAACCCATGAGAGCCTTGTAAGCCTCATGTCGTTGCAGGTCTTCACATTTGCAGTGCTTGCTATGCGGCAATTGAAGATGTCATCCAGCAGATTGTGCGAGTACTCGGGGATATCGGGCAGGCCCATATCCAGTGCAGGATTCGGAAAGGAATCCTTTTCAGAATAGTAATCTGTCAGGACTTTGAAGATATCCAGTTTGTCAGCATCCCTCACAAGTCTTGAGTGTAAAAGGCATTTGCTGTCAAGGCCATCGGGGATCCTGTACCTGTTATGATTTCCGATCGCCTGATAGATAGTATCCTGCTGCTCAGGAGATAAAACAGAGAGTATTCCCGCCGATTTCAGAACCTTTACACCCAGAAGTGCATGGTCCTCGGATTCCGAATCCCTGAAGGTCCTGTATCTGGACAACTGCTCAAAGCGGCCGATATCATGGAAAAGTGCGATGGTCATAGCAAGGTAATGCTCTTCACAGTCCAGCTTTTCAGAAGCCGAGATCAATGAGGCATTCTTGCATACTCTCAGACTGTGCCTTTCCTTGAGCTTGATGTTGCGGAGGATAAAACTGTCTTCCGAGTAGAAAGAACGTGCGTATTCCAGAAACCTCTTTTCAAGATCAGGGAACTTATCTCCTATCATCTGGTAGTCATTAACGCCTCGATCAGTATTGGATTTTTCTATGAAAAGTGATTATCAATTTGATTGCACAGTATGTTTAAATAAGAGCAATAACAAAATTTGATAGGTATACTAAGTGTGATGTCTTCCTTTTAAGGGCATCCATTTGTGTGATCTCAATGCTGCATATTTAAAGTGGGTTTAGTATGTTGCATTTGAAAGGGAGGAAACAATATGGTGGAAACAGCTATAACGAATAGTGTATATGGCCTGATAAATGTGTTAATCGCTTTTATTCCGCTTTTGATAGCCGTGATATTACTAATAATCATAGGCTGGATAGCGGGAAGAGCTCTGGGGAAAATCGGGTCTGCGATTCTTGACAAAGTAGGGCTGGATGACCTTATAAACAGGACATCCCTCGGGAGAATGATAGAAAGAACAGAGTTTACTGTTGTGCAATTATTTGACGCAGGTATAAGATGGTTCGTTTATCTGATCTTTGCAGTCATTATCATAGACCTTTTGCAGATACAGGTTGTAGCAGCTTTTATCACAAGCATAATCCTATACATCCCGTTAATACTATCCGCGCTGGCAGTTTTGATAATAGGCTTGCTTCTTGTCGATTTCCTGGCGGGCCTTGTTAAGAATATCATTATTGCGACCGGTATTGATGAACGCCTGGAACGAACATCCATTGGAAGCGGAATGAGAACCAGCGGAATGACATTTTCAGGACTTATAGCCGGCATTGTGAAGGTCTTTGGTTATCTGGTTTTCATAATGGCTGCACTGGATATCCTTAACCTGATACTCATTGCAGGCATTGTCGCAGCCATGATAGCATACCTGCCAAATCTGTTTGCCGGTGTCCTGATACTGGTCATAGGTCTTCTTGCAATAGACCTGTTCACGGACTATATTGGCAACTTCATGAGGAATATGAATGTTGAAGGCAGTGAGATATGGATGCCCGCTCTTCGGGGTTTCCTTGCATTGGTAGTAATCCTGCTTGCCCTTGATGCAATGCTAATAGATACGAGCATATTCTATATTCTCCTCAACCCGCTTGCCTGGGGAGTTGCAATCGTGGTTGCATTCAAGTGGGGTATAAAGGATGCCATTGTAGCTTATGCAAGAGAGAAGAAACAATAGAGCCAATTATAGGAAAGGCAGTAAAAAGCAGAACATCAATTAAACACCTGGCCCGGCTTACAAAGCCGGGTTTTTTCTTTATCTTTGCCAGTCCTGACAGAATTCAGGGTGGAAGCTTTTTTATATACTTACTCTTTCCTGTTATTATAGAGCTGGCGGGGACCCGATCATAATGAATATCAGTTTATCCGAAAGAGCAGCAAATATGCCGCCATTCCATGTTATGGAAGTACTTGAAAGAGCACAGGAACTGGAGAGAGAAGGCAGGAACATAATCCACCTTGAGATAGGGGAGCCTGATTTTCCCACTGCGCCACACGTATGCGAAGCTGCTGCTGCAGCGATGTGTTCAGGGAACACGAAGTACACTCACAGCCTGGGCATTCAGGAGCTCAGGGAAGCCATAGTTGAGGACTACATGCATAAGTATGGGGTCGTGATCAGCCCCGAGCAAGTGATAATCACATCTGGAACCAGTCCCGCCATGCTTTTGCTGTTCATCGCACTTATTAATCCCGGAGATGAAGTGATAATGTCAAACCCGCATTATGCGTGCTATCCTAATTTCGTGAGAGCAGTGAGCGGAGTTCCTGACTTCATCTATACAGACAGTAAAAGCGTATTTATACTGCAGCCTGAACAGGTTGCTGCGAGGATTAACAAAAAAACAAAAGCGATACTTATCAACTCACCCTCCAACCCCACAGGCCATGTAATGCCCCAGGGAACACTTAGAGGGATGGCAGATGTCGCCGGGGATGTGCCCATAATATCCGATGAGATATATCAGGGACTGGTATACGACGGCGAGGACCATACCATCCTTGAGTTCACAGATAATGCCTTTGTGCTTAATGGATTCTCCAAATTGTATGCCATGACAGGCTGGAGGCTGGGATACCTGATAGCTCCTAAAGCGTATGTTCGTACCTTGCAAAAGGTACAGCAGAACTTATTCATATCCACGAATGCCTTTGTGCAATATGCAGGTATCGCCGCGCTCCGGGGACCGCAGGATATGATAAAGGAGATGATCTCAACTTATGATGAAAGACGCCGCTATATGCTGAAACGCCTGAGAGGAATGGGATTTGAGGTTGAGGGCGAGCCCGGAGGAGCATACTACATACTTGCTGATGCCCGCCGATTCTCAGAAGATTCACTGGAGCTGAGCCGGAGAATACTTGAAGATACCGGTGTTGCTGTCACCCCTGGAATCGATTTTGGAAACGGTGCTGAAGGGCATCTGCGCTTTTCCTATGCGAACAGTAGGGAGAAAATAGAAGAAGGAATGGACAGACTTCAGACGTACCTTGCAATCAAAACCGGCACTTTTATATAAGATAACATCTCCCATCATTACATAGAATAGCTAATCCGAAAAACGGTAGGTTTTTATGACAACTGAAAGAACTGAAGATTACCTGAAAGCCATCGAAAAAGTTGTGGAAAGAAAAGGCTATGCCCAGGTAAAGGACGTTTCAAGGGAACTGGAGCTCAGTTCACCCAGCGTTACCGGAATGTTCAAGAAACTTACCAAGCTCGGATACATAAACTATGAGAAGTATGGCGGTGTCACGCTCACTGAAGAAGGAGAGAGGATCGCCAAATGCACAATGGAGAAACACGGCGTTATAAGGGATTTCCTCTTACTGCTTGGGCTTGACGAGGAAAATGCCAATCTTGATGCATGCAAGATCGAACACGTACTTGCGCCCGAAACATTTGAGATCCTTACAAAGTTTGTCGAGTTCATTGATATGAGAAGTGAATGGCCATACTGGCTGGACCACTTCAGGCACTTTTACACTACAGGCGAATATATCGATTGCAAGCCGTCCCAAAAAGAAGATTGTCCGATACACGGGAACAATAAAAAGTAATTATTAACGGCAAGACGTAGCGATAATGCAGTTGTGCACGCTGTTAACAAGAGTTACAGAGAGTGTATAGCATATTCAGCCGAACTGTTTTGCATGCAGAAACATATTAGCTATCGCGATATTGCTATATATCAAAAGCATGATTACCGTATCAGAGATTCTGCTAGGAGAAGGAACTGCTTAAAATGTCCGAGATCACGCTTGACATGCTCAAACCTGGGGAACTGGCAAGGATAACCAAAGTACGTGTAAAAGGTCCTGCCAGAAGGAAACTGCTAGACATGGGGATGGTCGCCGGTTCAGAAGTGGAACTTGTGAGAAAGGCACCACTGGGAGATCCTATCGAGTTCCAGATAAAGGGATATCACCTTTCGATAAGGAAAGAAGAGGCAAGTCAGATATTTGTTCAGATGATCGAGTGATGGAACCTGCCATTATCAGAAAAGACCTGCATACCGAAGTTACATGAATGAGGACCCTATGGAAAACACGAAAATCAGAGTTGCTCTTGCAGGGAATCCAAATGTGGGGAAGACCACATTGTTCAACGCAGTAACCGGTTCCCGGCAGCATGTGGGCAACTGGCCCGGTGTTACGGTTGAGAAAAAAACAGGAGTGAGGACATACAGGGGTTACGACATTGAGATCACCGACCTTCCTGGTACCTACAGCCTCACAGCATACTCACTGGATGAAATAGTTGCAAGAGACTATATCATAGAAGAAAAACCAGACATTGTTATCCAGATAGTTGACGCTTCAAATCTTGAGAGGAACCTCTACCTTACAACACAGTTAATGGAGCTTGAGACAGAGATGATCATAGCCCTTAACATGTGTGACCTTGCCCTGGAAAGAGGCGATAAACTCTACATCGACAAGATGCAGGAAATCCTTGCAGCACCAGTAGTGCAGACTGTGGCTAGCCGTGATATCGGCATCAATGAGCTTCTCGACAGGGTGATCGAGCAGAAACAGGACGATAAGTACCACGGACGTGAGATAGGCTACGGAGAGGTTATTGAGAGCAAGGTCCTTGAGATAGAGAAGATCCTGCTGACAGATCCGAGTCTTCAAAAGAAGTATCCTCTACGCTGGATGAGCATCAGATTGCTTGAAGGGGACGGGAACGTTAAGGCGAAGGTGGAAAAAAGCCCGGTGTCTACGGCCATCAATCAACTGCTTGCTTCCATTGACCAGGAAGAGTACGAGGCAGAGATAGCAGATAAAAGATATGTTGCCATCAATGCTATTTTTCCACAGATATGCACAAGATGCAATGTCAGACTGACAAAATCGGACATGATAGACAGGGTACTGACAAATAAATACTTAGGAATACCAATATTTCTGGCCCTGATGTGGGGAGCTTTTGAGCTTACTTTTGCATTCGCCACACCTTTCACCGACATGATAGAAAGAGCATTTGTATGGCTGGCGGTCAATGTGAGCTCCGGCCTGGAGCCGCAATGGCTGGCCTCGCTGATAGGAGACGGCATCATCGGGGGCGTCGGAGCTGTGCTTACATTTGTTCCGAACATTTTCATATTGTTCTTCCTACTATCCCTGCTCGAAGGTAGCGGATATCTTGCCAGGGCAGCATTCATAATGGACAGGCTCATGTATAAGATAGGCATGCATGGGAAATCCTTCATCCCATTGCTCATGGGATTTGGGTGCAATGTCCCTGCCATCATGGCCGCTCGCAGCATAGAGGATGAGAAGGACAGGCTTATTACTATACTGGTAGTGCCATTCATATCCTGCGGAGCGAGGCTTCCGATATATATACTTCTGGCTGGGGCCTTTTTCGGGAGACAGGCGGGGACCGTTGTGTTCTTCATGTATGTTCTTGGCATAGTAGTGGCAGTCGTATCTGCCAAACTCCTCAGGTCAACGATCGTGAAAGGTAAGCCCGCGCCATTCATCATGGAAATGCCACCTTACCGTGTACCCACACTCAGGACAAGCATTGTGCATATGTGGGATAATGGGGCGATGTACATCAAAAAAGCAGGAACCATCATACTGCTCGGAGTGGTAATAATATGGTCTCTGGCTTCATTCCCATGGGGAGTAGAATATGGAAGCGAGGGAAGTTATGTCGGCATGATAGGCCACTCCTTCGCACCCCTCCTTGAACCCCTCGGTTTTGACTGGAAGATGACCGTAGCCCTTGTGTTTGGTTTAGTGGCA
>NZ_JAUXNK010000022.1 GCF_030682845.1 Methanolobus sp.
TATCAAAGCCAAATTCCATCGTCGATTCGACGGGGAAACCAGGACTGCTACTGTATCCAGAACACCGACTGGCAAGTATTTCATAAGCATACTGGTTGATGACGGACGGGAAATACCTGAGAAGATTGAGACAGGCACAACCATTGGCGTTGATGTTGGCATTAGCCATTTTGCCATTCTCTCAACGGGTGAAAAGATCGAGAATCCTCGACATCTTAAGAAATCCATGGCGAAACTTAAAGCAGAGCAACGGTCGTTGTCTCGTAAGAAAAAGGAATCGAGTAACAGGAAGAAACAAAAGTTGGTTGTGGCTAAACTATATGAAAAAGTTACCAATCAACGAAATGATTTTCATAATAAACTATCCAACAGGCTGGTAAACGAGAACCAAGTTATCGCCCTGGAGGATCTGAACATTTCAGGAATGGTCAGGAATCATTGCTTGGCTCAAGCAATCTCGGATGTTGCCTGGGGAAATTTCATAGTAAAACTGAAATATAAGGCAGAGTGGTGCGGTAAGACCATAATGCAAATCGGTAGGTTTGTGCCAAGTTCCAAGCTATGTAGTATATGTGGACACAAGAATACCGATCTGACATTGAACGATAGAAGCTGGGAATGTCCTTCGTGTCATACAAAACATGATCGTGATGTTAACGCAGCCATCAACATCCTGAATATCGCGCTAAACAATACCGCCGCAGGGACTGAGGTTTGAGCTTGTGGATGTATTCTCGCTGGAGAAACAGATGAAGCAAGAAGCCACCCATTTTAATGGGTGGTAGTTCACAACTAACAAAAGAAGGTGCCACAACAATGTTTTTATAAACCAAGTGTTTAATATATAAATAATAATATCATAAATAACTATCAATCAGCCAACAATACTATTCTGAAAAATCTCCGGTGATATATTGAAAAAACTCCACACTTCGTGTATTCTGGTAACTCTTATGATCATGTCATCCCTATCAATAGCAGGATGTATAGATACTCCCGACGCGCTTCCGGCATTTGTGGACGAGAGTGCGCTGGACAGTTATGGATGGTCTCAGACCGAGGCTGTTGAGTACAGGACCTTTGAACAAAAGATATCCAACTCAACCAGTGTCAGTATTAACAGCACGGTTGTTAAGTATCGCAACGACAGGCTTGCAGAAGACATTGAAAAGCAGATAAGTGATTTCAAGAACGATCATAATCTGCCTGCCAACATCGAAGTGCCATCGATCACTTCCGAGATCCATACCAGCCGTATCACTTTCCCGGCAGGTGTGAAACTACCCAATGATATAATAAACAGAATAGTGGAAAGCAGTGTAAAAGACCTGAGATCGGAGAACAATATCGAGGATCTCAAAGCTACCAGCACAAGGCAGATCACATTACAAAGCGGACTTATGGTCCCCGTCTACATACACTCGGGAGCCAAGGACTCCGGAAGCGGGGGCTTGAGTGTAATTGCAGTTGTTGCAGCATATGAGAATGAAGATTCCAGCACCATTATCACAGGGATAATCCCCAACGGCAGCATGTCCGTAAACATGGGACCTGTCAGCGGTAACCTCTTCACTATCGACGGTGAGCGCGAACTGGAAGAGATGCTGAAACTGATAGCAACACTTGAGTGATAGTTACTTAAAGTTGTTCAAAAATATCATTAGGATAATATCTATTTTTCTTTTTTTCTTATATTTCCATAATTAAGTATAGATATAACCAAATATCTATTTATATCAACACCTGCATGGACACCATGGTGTCCAAAAATGAGCCTTCGACTGAAAGAGCATTTTATTAAAAAAGTCCTGTTAATAGTGATATTGATATCCATGATCATGTTTTCCGGATGTACGGGGGACAAAAGTCAGGATATCGAACAGAAGTATAATAACTCCCTAGGCATGGAATTCGTGTTTATTCCTGAAGGTGAGTTTTACATGGGTTCGGATTCAACGCCTTTGGTCGCCTTTGACGATCCAGCTCACAAAGTAAAGATTCCCAAACCTTTCTATATGGCCAGATACGAGGTCACACAAAAGCAATGGACCATGCTGATGGGAGAAAACCCATCATTCTTTGAAGGAGATGATCTGCCGGTTGAACAGGTGTCATGGAATGATGCTCAGGAGTTTGTAAAAAAACTGAACGAACTTGAAGATACAGATAAGTACAGGCTGCCCACTGAAGCTGAGTGGGAATATGCCTGCAGGGCCGGCACAACAAGCGTGTTCTCGTTCACAGAAGAAGCAACAGACCTTGATGAGTACGGCTGGTCCGATACTTACGGCTGGTGCGCCATCAATTCGAACAGGACCACCCATCCCGTTGGAGAAAAAGAACCAAATCAATGGGGACTGTATGATATGCATGGCAACGTATGGGAATGGACCCAGGACAATTGGCATGACACCTATGAAGATGCACCCACTGACGGCAGTGCATGGGAAGAAGACTCTATCATCCGTGTAGGAAGAGGAGGAAGCTGGATGGACGGACCCAATATATGCCAGAGTGCTTTTCGCGGGCAACTGGATGCCGACAGCAGCATCAACGTCCTTGGTTTCAGGCTTGTCAGGGAAGTATAGAAGTTCCCTTCAATTGCTTTACCGGAACATATAATTCTTATAAGTCCCGAGTTGAAGAATATGGTTAAGATCGCAGTTACAGGAAAAGGAGGTGTCGGGAAGACGACACTCTCCGGTACCCTGGCAAGGATGCTTGCAAGGGATGGATATGAGGTGCTTGCCATTGATGCGGATGCCGATATGAACCTTGCGTCTGCTATCGGTGTAAAAAATACTCCCAAGCCCCTGACAGATTATCAGGAACTCATAGAAGAAAGGGCCGGGGAGAAGGGAGGCATGTTCAAGTTCAACCCGAAGGTAGACGATATCGTGGATATGTTTGGCGTTGTGGGGCCTGACAATGTTAAAATGCTGGTGATGGGGACCATCGAGAGAGGCGGCAGTGGCTGCATGTGCCCCGCTTCTTCCTTCCTGCGTGCTTTCCTGCGCCATGTGACCTTGAAGGAGAGCAGTGCCGTCATCCTGGATATGGAAGCAGGCATCGAGCATCTGGGAAGGGGCACCACCCGCGGAATAGACCTTATGATCGTGGTGGTTGAGCCTGGCATGCGGTCCATAGAAACGGCCCAGAGGATCAAGGAACTGTCAGAGGGTATAGATATCAGGCATCTTGCGGCTGTGATCAATAAGGGCAATTCCGCCAATATCAGGCCGCACCTTGAGAAGCTCGGCATTCCGGTCCTGGGAGAGATACCTTACGATACCGGGCTTGCAGAAGCCGATCTCATGGGCCTGGCACCCATCGATGTCGGCGGTGAATGGGTGGATGCTGTCAGAAGCATAAAAGAGAACATGCTGAGCATGATAGCGACATTTGAAAAGGAAGCATGATTTTAAATCCAACGTCAGGACCGTTTATGTCGCTAAAAATATCATATAACCAGACAGAACCCTACATAACAAAAGACGGATCATCTATCAGGGAGCTGATGCATCCCCTTGTGCACGGGAACCGGACACAGAGCCTTGCAGAGGCAATTGTGATGCCCGGCTGCGAAACACTGCACCACATGCATGCCTTTTCTGAGGAAATATATCACATCACCGCAGGCTCAGGATACATGACAGTCGGAGAAGATGGCTTTCAGGTAAACGAAGGAGACAGTATATGCATCCTCCCGGGAGAATACCATAGTATAAGAAACACCGAAAAGGTGCCTCTGAAGATACTGTGCTGCTGCTCACCTCCATATTCTCATGAAGATACCGAGTTGAAGCCAGCGAGGTAAATGTTCTCATATAATGGTGTGAAAACTACCCATGAAGGACATGTTAATCGCTAATGGGAACGCTTTTTATAGGATAAGGACACTTGTTGACCTAAGTCAAAAGAGAAAGTATGAGGCGCCTGGAAACCACCACGCTTTAAGGCGCCTCTCTCCTAACGAATCCGAAATATTCCCCAATATTTCTTCCCGGACATTGCGAGTGACATTACCCGCAATGTCTAATAGGCACTTTCTATATATAACCTAATCCGTTCTTAATAATACGAACGAGCTGACAATTCTCCATCAGGCTTTATTTTAATGGCATTATAATTTCAGCCCGCCTTTTCTGCTCATTCTCCGTCTATCCTTTTCTCTTAAAGTAAATGGCCGATAGTACTCCGACAATAGCAAGAACAGCACCAAATCCAGGTGATTGTTGCTCAGATGCTAATTCACCGGATGGCTCCTCATTCGTTTCCTGTTCCTGGTCTTCATTTACAGGAGCAGATATGTCTTCTGTCGATGGAGTCTCCGATTCAGTTTGTGGGTAATCAGCAGGGTCCCCCGGGAAGGTCAGGGCATTGATCTCTTCCAGATTGGTGAATCCATCCCCGTCAGAATCGAGCGCTTCAATTGATGCAAAGTCCCTTCCACTTGCCGCATATGCCATCCCGTAAGGATTCCGGGAGCCTCCACCATTTGGGTTAATGTGACAGGTAGCGCATGCATCAAGTTTTGTATCTTCTGTGTCATATTGCTGGTTGAAAGCATCCAGATATGCGGGCCTCGCTGAGACAATGGGTGAGCCCAACAACATTATAATTACTAACAAAATCACGGCAACTAAATTATTGTTCATATTTTCATCCCACATTCCTAAGTAAATAATAAGTTCAGTATCACATAGTTATAAATGTTCTTATCATCCAGATCGAATCAGAAAGATTGATAATAAGGATTTCATCGGGTAAGAGAGTTATTGTTTAAGGTTGAAGCTCTCAGAAGCAAAGGAAGTTACTGAGGAGTTCAACACGTGGATGAATAAGAAAACACCTTATCAAAAGCAATCAGTAATGTGGAGTTATGCCTTATTGTTGAAGACTAGAGAATTGGATCAGTTACTTGTTGAAAAGAAAAAGTCTTTGATTTCTGAAAGCCTGAATATGCTATTTAAAGACAGGATTCAGATGACATAAGGCAAAAGATACTGAGCATTTCCTATACTGAATGGGAGAATATGAGATTCTCTAAGGATGCTCTTCACTACATGAAAAAGAATGCCAAAGCAGATAAGCCATTTACGCTTAATGCCCATGTCAGGGAGAGATTGGAGATGTGGGGGAAAAAGTAAACTATCATTGATGTGATACAATTACAGAGGAAGCATATCCTCTTATAATGAGGTGCCTTTAAATATCGAGATTACATATTTGCTATAGTTGTTAAGTAATACTTCATAATCCAAAGCAGGATGTAATGTAAATGAAGAAGCCTTTACTTGATGTGATATTTGCATCTGAGAAGCGAAAAGGAGTTCTCCTGATGCTACAGGATGGAGTAAAGGAAATGAGTTATCTTCTTGAATCCCTTAGTACTACTAGGCAGGCATTGCTTCCTCAGATTAAAGTACTGGAAGAACATCATCTTGTTGATCACTACGATGATACTTATGAGTTGACAACTATTGGAAAGTTAGTTGTTGACAAAATGGCTTATTTAATAAACACTGTTGAGACTTTTGATGTTGGCCTTGACTATTGGGGAACTCACAAATTACATTCCATTCCGCCTCATCTTTTAGAAAGGATTAGCGAGCTTAGAAAATGTACTATAGTCAAACCTCAAATTACAGAGATAAACAGCTTATACAAACCATTTAACCTTGAGAAATCAACTACTAAATCAGTCCATTTAGTTGGTGCTTTCCTTTATCCTGATTTCTATTCAACGTTTACAAAGCTGCTTGAGAATAGTTTTACTATATACTACATTATTTCTAAAGAACTGCTCGATAAAATAAAAGAAGAGCAACATGAAGAATTTGCAGCTCTTCTTAAGAACAAATCTTTCAATTTGTATGTCTATAATAAAGAAGCAAGTTTCTTATTTTTTGTATATGATGATGTTAATCTTATGATTGACTTCATAACAAATGAGGAAAAATTTGATATTGAACATGTTTTGTGCAGGAGAAAAAGTGCCCTTGAGTGGGCAAAAGAGTTATTTGAATATTATTTGAGAGACTGTACACCAATTACTGCGATTTGATGATTGATTTTTTATTATATTCTGGCACAAATTTTGTAGACGTGTATTTGGGATTGAACAGATAGTATAGTTATTCACAGTTCGGTTTTTTCTCGTTACCTATAACCCCATATAAATGTGCGATGGAATAATTCGAATCCAATCCCTTAATTATTACATCATATCATCAACAAACAGGAGCTAATCATAACTCGCCTCCTTGTTCTCATGATTGTACCGAACCCGTAACCCCCTACACTCACAGGAAGTAAAGTATTACCGGCAATAAAATAACACCCATAGCATGGCTCTTGCGTATTTTCAGGAAGGGGGAGAGCATCCCGATAGATGTGGCGATGGCAAATACCACCAGGCCGAAGAGACCTGTGAAGAGCAGGACCAGCAGGGTTAGCACTGCGATCACGCAATAGCACAGGAGGGGATAGTCTATGGACAAAAGCCACTGGTGGACCCGGTCTCCGAGATAGATGGTAGAGAAGTAGGACATTATCGCCGTCAGGGCGATGGCACACAGGAAAAGGATAATTGTGGATGCATCCAGGCTCACTCCTTCAAGCAGGCCGTTGATCACCACCATGGCTCCGTTCCTTGTCTTACCGATGACGGCAAGTGCTATCAAACCAAAGATGGCGTTGCAGGTGTTCACACCTGAAACGGAGACAATGAACTCTTTTGCCGAGCTGAGCATTTCCTCGTCCGAGTATTGGGTATATTGGTTCTCCTCCTTTGAGAAGTCCTGCTTGATGAACAAACGTGCAAAGACCGTGGCAATAGAAGAGGATATTCCTGGCAGCCATGCTACAAGCGAGCCTGAGACACCGCCGACGAAGATGCCCCTGAATATGCGTTTCCTGTCCAGCTCAAGCCGGGAACGCAACTGAGCAGGGATTACAGGAGCCGACATCAGGCTGATGATGAGCTGCGATGAACCGAAAAGGCCGCTGAGCAGGGGAAGCAGTATGGAAGGCTCGCCAAAGGATATGACCGGATTCATCAGATACTCCATCCTGAAAGCGAACACTCCGAGCATCCCGCTCATAAAGAATATCACCAGGGCGTAGAATCTGCTTTTCCAGTGGGAAAGCGAACCCTGTCCTTTGACAAACTCGCCTCTCTCGGTCATTATCATCAGGAACACCACAAAGATGAGTATCCACGCAAGATAAGCCTGTATAAGCGGGTATGCTGTCAGGAAGATCATGGACAGCGGGAGAGCTATGAACAGCGCAAGAGCAACGGAACCTGCACTGCCAAGTGCGGAAAGGCGGACAGCCTCTGCACCGCGGCCTTCCAGCAGGAGAGCGTGGCCGGGGAGGACTGCCAGCGCGGTGTCACCGTTGGGGGCTCCAAGGAAAATTGCCGGGATTATGTCGTGAAAGGTATGTGACAGGGAGTTTGAGAGGATGATAACGGCCACATAGAACACCGGCACCCCGTTATCCGATAATAAGGGAGACATTGCAAGCAGTATCAGCGCGAAATTATTGGTATGTATCCCGGGAATCAGCCCTGATACCACTCCCAGGAGATATCCGGCAACAATGGAAAGTATGAACAGTACCGGAGATATATCAGTGAGCATGCTAACCTCTTAATGGCAGACCTACAGATCGTGCACTTAAATTTTTCATTGGGTAGCAGAATATTGAAGCCTTATTTAATTTTTTTGATTTTGTTCTGTGTACAAGACAGGTATTTATACTAGCGTTCCATTGCAAAAGCTGATGGAAACCACGACACTCAGATGCGATAAATGCAACAGGGATGCAATCATATTTCAGAAATATTCCGGCATGCACTTATGCAGGAAACATTTCATCGAGGATGTTGAACGCAAAATAAAGCTGACCATCAGGAAACATTACAGTATCAAGAGGAACGAGACCATTGCAGTGGGTCTGAGCGGTGGCAAGGACAGCAGTACAACGCTTTACATCCTGCACAAGATATTCGGAGGAAGGCCGGACATAAGTCTGGTTGGCATCTGCATTGATGAGGGAATAGAAGGTTACCGCCCCAATACCATCGAGTCTGCAAAGGAATTGACCTCACAGCTTGGAATTGAACTCATTGTACGCTCCTTTAAGGAAGAATATGGAACTACAATGGACCTGATAGCACCTCAGAAAAGAGAAAAAGGAACATGCAGCTATTGCGGGGTCCTTCGTAAATCCCTGCTCAACAAGACAGCACTTGAGCTTGGTGCCACACGGCTTGCAATAGGCCACAACCTTGACGATGAAGCGCAAACTGTCCTGTTGAACCACCTCAAAGGCGATGTTTCAAGAATGGTACGTCTGGCTCCGCCCAAGGAACTGGAAGGACTCGTACTGCGTATGAAACCTCTGCGGCAGATACCGGAAAAAGAAGTTGCCCTGTATGCTTACCTGCATGACCTGCCTCTTGGTTTTGGCGGATGTCCGTATGCACATGAAGCCATGAGAGGGGAGATCAGGGTGCTGCTTAACGACCTTGAGGTAAACCATCCTGGAACAAAGTATGCACTTCTGAGTGGATTTGACAAGATGTCAGGTATTCTGGGAAGGGAGTTTCCCCAGGAAGGACTCGCAAACTGCCGCTTATGCGGCCAGGCCTGCACCGAAGGTGTGTGCCAGGCCTGCAAGCTATTGGGCAGGGATCAGTGATCGAGGATATAATCCTCGAGGGAATATAGTTTGTTGCCGTTCCTGTTCAGGTACAGACGGGTCCACCAGATAGTCGTGAGTGTCGGTATCACAATGAAAGTGAGAATAGGATTAACTAATGACCACACCTGTGCCACTACATCAATGAATCCTGCAATCTCACCTAAAAGTTGCATGAACAGGGAAATGACAATCAAGATGATCCACAGAGCCAATGCGCCGGACTTGTTGGACATAAAAACCGCCACTCCTTTTTCGATCGCACTTACCGGGTCCAGGTTTTCCACCACCAGTGCATACTGGACAAATATCAATACAATACTTATTGCCAGAAGATAGAAGCCCCAGATCAAAAGTCCGAAGAGTAGCATGGAAGTACCTGCAATAGCCTGCTGAGGATCATTGAGGAGAGTTCCAAGGTCCCCTATGGAAAGGATGCCAGGTATCGTAAAAACAATTCCTGCCAGAGCGAGCAGCAACATGAGAATTTTTGCAAGGAACAGGCTCACAACATTCCTCATTCCGTATGCTGACATATCCCTTAAACTAGTGTCACCCCTTTGTGAAGCTTCTTTTGACATGCCTATGGCACCTGCCATAAAGAAAGACTGCAGGAACATATAGATAAGGACAAAAACAATCCCGAGTGCTACAAGGGGCCAGATACTTCCAGAAAGCAGGGAGCTTATTACAGCCAGAAACTCCTCGGGGCTTAACTGCTCGAGGTCCACATTGTTGGCCGAAACCTCAGGGAGTATGAACAGCATTACAAAGAACATAGTAAATATAATGAACAGGACAAACGTCGCCAGGACCTCTATGATAAAAGGTACGCAGATAGCAAGGTTTCGTTTCCATGTGCTAAAACCTTTGTGTACTATAGTAGTAATATCTTCGGTCATGGTTTTTCTCCGGGGTTACAGTCAATAGGAGATAGGTATTTATATAGATATTTGACTTCATATTAAGTGCATAAGTAATAGAGCTTGCCGAAATATAAATGTTAATTTATATAATTAGCAGGCCATTCAATACATCTATTTACAGAGACGGTAAAGCCTAAATACAATGATAGCGTTAATGTGTTTGCGCGGGTGCTTTTTTCATACACTAAACCCCACTCCCCAAATACATTAAACCCCCACTCCCTAACCCGCGCAAATTCTTATTCTTGTTTGATAGACATTAATTTTAATTTTAGATTATAAGGTTGACAAATGATATTCTGGTCTTTTTGATATTTAGGTTCTGTAGAAACTCTTAATAATGTAAATTGTGAACTCTGCCTGCAATTCTTTTTGAAGACATTAAAAAGAGCTGAATAGCAAAGAAGAACATTAAAAATAGAAAGCATTTCCGGCTTAATAGCCGGAAACATACCTGTTTTAGAAGATACCTGCTCCGATGAAGAGGGAAGAGAACAGGATCGCGACCATGTTCACTACCTTGATCAGGGCATTGAGGGCTGGTCCGGAGGTGTCCTTGAACGGATCTCCCACTGTGTCACCAACAACCGCTGCCTTGTGAGCATTGGAACCTTTGCCGCCGTACATTCCATCTTCGATGAGCTTCTTTGCGTTGTCCCATGCTCCTCCTCCGTTGTCCATTGTAAGGGCAAGCAGAAGACCACATACGATGATACCTATAAGAAGGCCACCGAGTGCTGCAGGACCAAGTACAAGTCCTACTATCACAGGTACAAAGATCGCCAGCATGCCGGGGATTGCCATTTCGCGAATCGCGGCTGCGGTCACAATATCGACACACTTGCCGTATTCGGGTTTTGCAGTTCCTTCCATGATGCCCGGGATCTCCCTGAACTGGCGGCGTACTTCATTGACGATCTTGAAGGCTGCTTTGCCAACAGCCTGCATCGTGACAGCTGTGAATATGAACGGAAGCAATCCACCTATGAACAGTCCCACGAGGACGACCGGCTGGTCAAGACTCAGGTTGACAGGATCCACTCCCTGATTCACCTTGTGTACGTAGTCTGCGAACAGTGCAAGCGCACCGAGTGCTGCAGAGCCTATAGCATATCCCTTTGTAACGGCCTTTGTGGTGTTACCCACAGAGTCAAGGGAGTCTGTGACCTTGCGGACGTTGGAAGGCAGGCCTGCCATTTCGGCAATACCGCCTGCATTGTCAGTGATAGGACCGTACGAGTCAAGCGCTACTATCATACCTGTTGTGGAGAGCATCGCTGCTGCTGCTATTGCAACACCGTAGATACCAACTGCAGGGTCTGTCGCTCCACCTACAACGTAGAAGGAGGCGAGGATACCAATGACAATGGTAATCACGGGGAACACTGTGCTCTCAAATCCCATTGCAAGACCGGAAATGACGTTTGTACCGGCACCTGTCTCAGAGGCTTTTGCAATCGTCTTTACCGGACGGAAGGATTTGGATGTGTAGTATTCCGTGAATACTACCATGAGCACCATTATAGCGATACCTACAAGGGCTGCATAGTAGAATTTAATGTCGTCCATCAGGGATGTCGTAACAAAATAGAATGCTATCAGGGACAGAATTGCTGAACCTGCAACACCTTTGTACAGTGCATTCATGATATTGCCGCTGCTTCCCACCTTTACGAAGAACACGGATATGATGGAAGCAAAGATCGCAACTGCACCGAGTATAAGCGGATAGAGGATTGCATTCGGATATGAGGAAATGATCAGTGAACCAAGAAGCATAGAAGCAAGCACTGTGACCACGTATGTTTCAAAGAGGTCGGCACCCATGCCTGCACAGTCACCGACGTTGTCACCGACGTTGTCAGCTATTACGGCTGCATTACGCGGATCATCTTCGGGGATACCGGCTTCGATCTTACCTACAAGGTCTGCACCTACATCGGCAGCCTTTGTGAAGATACCTCCGCCAACCCTTGCAAAGAGACTGATCAGACTTGCACCGAACCCGAACCCGATCACAAGGTCGACATCACCGTACAGAATGTAAAAACCACTGGTACCGAGCAGTGCAAGACCTACCACTGCAAGACCTGTGACAGCTCCTCCACGGAATGCAACTGACATAGCTTTCTGCAGGCCCTTGGATGCAGCGTGTGCTGTCCTGACATTGGCCCTGACAGAAACGTTCATTCCGATGTATCCGGCCACTGCCGAACTTATTGCACCAACTAGGAAACCAATGGCAATCTTTGTTCCATCATCAAGCAGAACAAAGATAAGTGCCGCAATGATCACAGCCACTACGGCTATAGTCTTATACTGACGGTTCAAGTATGCCATCGCACCCTCCTGGATGGCGCTTGCTATTTCCTGCATCTTTTCTGAGCCAGCCTCTTCCTTAAGAATGCTGCGCGCAAAGATCCCAGCAAACAACAAACTGATCAGACCAGCAAGAGGGGCAAGATAAATTAAAGATTCCATTTTAGAACTCCTCTCAATATATTTATGTTACAAATTGTAAATGTGTTGATTCTTTATTCATAAGTGTTAACCGGAAAAACAAACCGCATGTGAACGGCTTGTTGCATAATTTTTTAATAAATGCCGGCTATAATAGAGATATATAATATATAAAGATAGGCTGAATTATTACATCTTCGATATGAACTTATCGATTGAGACTGGCAGGGTCACAATCCTCCACCTATCTGCATAAGCTCAAATCCTATGTCCTGCGGCACGTCAACCCTGAATACAAAGACGTTGCATCTCAATTTCCTTGCAGCAGCCACTGCATTCCTCTCTTCTGAATCAAGGATGCCGTCAGCACTTGCAATGCAGAACGATTTCCTTTCGTTCTTTACAAGGAAATCAAAATATTGACCGTAATCACGCAGGAATCCCATCAACTCTGCAAGCTCATCCCATTTCTCACACATGTGTATGTTCTTGGTAGCTGAATTGCTCACATACCAGTCGCGACTCATATAAGGATACTTATCGTACTGTTCCTTGAGCTCATCATAGGCTTTGTATATAGCGGATGTCTCGTTCCTGACATCCACCCATTTCCAGCCCAGCTGTGAGAAATACCTTGCAGCAACGATCACAACTACCTTATCCATATCCTGTTTTTCCAGTTTCATAGCAACACCTAAAAATCATCATCCTGTGAATAACTTCTATTGAATTTAAGGGCTATCTCCGCTTTTTTGAGTTCCCTTCCAAGATAACCAGCATGCTCAAGCCTTGATACAAGGCTCATGTCAATAAGCGTATCCATCACCTCACCGGCAGTCTTCCCGGCAACCGAGACTGTCTCATGCTCGGCAAGGATCAAGCCACCCTTACCATCTTCATCGGGGACGATACCAATCCTTATACTGCCCGCCGGATCAAGCTTCCACATCCTGTGCGGCTTGGCCCCGACGAAGGCATCAGGCAGAACGGCATCATTTCGCCTTCTTTTTTCCTTTATTTCCACCAGGTCTATGCCAAGATCCTTGGGAGAACTGGCCCTTTCACGTGCCAGCAACATCATAAGGGAAGCTTTAGTGAGTTCACTGATAGAACCCTGTGTCTTGTTGCTGAACTCCGGTGTGAAGAGTATGCTTGCACCGACATCGGCCCCTATGCCACAAAGTGTTGCATTGGAGCCTGCAGAGTCTGCATCAAGGAGTTCCGTTACGTTGCCAACCCCGAAAAAAACAGGGATATCAGGGAAAAGCCTGTGGAATTCACTGTACCGAACAATAGAATCTGTGAAGCCGTACCCTATCGGGTCAAGCACGGGATCAGCTATTATTTCCGCAATGCCTTCTGAGCGTGCTGCATCAATATTCCTTAGAAGGCTTTCAAGACCTTCGTCAGGATCCGGAATAACTACCGCCGGCACACCGGATGTGGCAACACGGGAACCAACGACTCCAATATTGCTGCTGTCCAGACTGAGTATCAGATTCACACCAACATCAAGTGCCTTTGCGAGAAGATCCGGGTCAAGCGTGTCTATGCTTACAGGGACCTCTGTGACTGACCTGGCAACCTTGATGGCGCGCTCAACATCACTGGGTGTTGCATGAAGAGAGGCTCCAAGGTCGATGATATCAGCGCCTTTTGCGACAAATGACCTTATTTTCCCTGCAAGAGCATTGCTCTCCATTCCAGTGGCGTCAACTACCTCCGCCATCACCTTCATGCGGCTGTTCCCGCCCAGTTTCAGGTTACCCAGTGCCAGAGAGGGTCCTGATCCTTCTTCAAGATCCCTGGCTTTTTCCAGGGCCATCTTCCGCCTTACATCAATGAGCAACTCACAGGCTGGAACTTTATCGGAGAACTCTATTTTATCGGCAAAGGGAAGTACATAACCCAGGTCGTATGCATGCTTGGGACCAAGAAGGATCCTGCAATTAAGCTGAGCTGCAGCTTTTGAAAAATCTCCTGAACAGATTCCAGGTATAAATATAATATCGTAATCGAACCGGGAAATATGCTTCTCAATGGCAGCCAGCAGCTTGCCCGGAGTAATAAAAGCCGCTATCTTTGTGTCAGCGACAATGATATCAGCATTATCACCTACCGACTTCCTTACAGCTATCTCTGCCAGATGACCCGTGGCAACCAGTATTTTCATGGCTCAAAATTGTAATGCTACCTGATAAGAATTTCTTTTTAAAAAAAGTTACATTGCCGTACCATTATGGCACGGCTGCAAGTATTACAGACAATCAGTGGATTATATCGATTATTGATCCACCGGCTTTTCTGGAACCGGGTGACTCAACGACTGTGCGCTTGGCCTTGTTCATAGGAGTTGGCGCATGCCTGTATGACCTGGGAGTTTCTGGGACCATGCTGGCTGCCCTTGCTTCATACTGCGGACCAAGCACCTGTGCGGACTGAACGCCTGTCATGATAGCCATCACACGCACCTTGCCTTCGTATTCATTGCTGATGCGTGCGCCCCATATGACATTTGCACTGGGTGCCAGTTCATAGGTAAGTGATGCAGCGATCTCTTCGGCTTCCTTAAGACTGAGGTCAGGACCGCCTGTTATGTGTACAAGGCTTCCTGTTGCGCCCCTGTAGTCAACGTCAAGGAGCGGGTGATTCAGTGCAGCGCGCACGACATCGTCACTCTTGTCCTGATTCTTGCTCTCGCCCACGAGCATGACTGCAACTCCGCCACAGCTCATGATAGCCCTGATATCTGCATAGTCAAGGTTGATGAGTGATGGTTTGGTGATTGTTTCTGTTATGCCCTTCACTGTCTCAGAGATCAGTTGGTCCATTACAGAGAAAGCCTGTTCTATTGGCAGGTTTGGGACATATTCCAGAAGCCTGTTGTTGTCAAGTACTATAACTGTATCTGCTGCACGGCGTAATTCCTCAAGACCCTCTTCTGCCTTGACAGCCCTGGCCCTCTCGACCCTGAACGGACTGGAGACCATACCTACAACGATCGCTCCCTGTTCCTTGGCAATCTCAGCAACGACGGGGGCAACACCTGTACCTGTTCCTCCACCCATGCCGGCTGTAATGAAAACAAGGTCAGCATTCTTGAAGACCTCTTCAAGAGTACCACGCGCAAGTTCTGCTGCCTTGGCACCTATCTCGGGATAACCTCCGGCACCAAGACCGCGGGTCAGTGTCTTTCCCACAAGGATCTTTTTGTCGGCACGGATGATGTCAAGGTGTTGCTTGTCAGTGTTGATAGCAATTGTCTCGGCACCTTCGATCCCGATGTTGTAGAGCCTGTTTATAGTGTTGTTACCCGCACCACCGCAACCTACAATAAGGATTCTCGGCTGTCCGAACATGTCGAACTGATCATCCACTGCGATCGTCTGGCGGTACTCTTTTTCCTTTTCAGTGTGTTTTAATGCTTCCTGGACTATCGACTGCACATTCATCCCCTCACGGATATGTTACATCGCGGTATAGTATACGATTTCAAATATTGCTCGTTAATGCTCAAACCATTCATCAACGTTTATCAACGTTTCACAGTTCTGTGATTGCTATATTTCGTTCCTTGTTTTTATACTTATGCTTTTATGCAAGTAAAATAAGCATACAAGTCAAGGTAAGCCAGAAGTACTCCGGGTTTGGAAACACAAACTGCTCAGCATTTGTGGCCACAGAACCATGATGCGTGATAAACATGAATCATTTGATATTTAAAAATAGTTATATATAAGAGTATCTAAGTAGTCTGTTTACAAGCATGCACATACAAAAGCATTAATTTTCGCAGGTACATCTATATATACATATGCTACTATGTTATCTCACCTTTAGAAAAGGACCAAATGGAAGAAATTCCCTTATGTAGTAAACGCCTTACGATCAAGAATCCACAGACATTCCATAAATGATCCATAATTCAAGTCTCAACGGAGAGTTTTTTTGAACACTACCATCGCATTTACAGTCTTTTTGCTGTACTGGTTATTTGTCATAGCCCTTAAAAAGAAAGGAATACTGGAAAAGTATAATATCAGCACATACGGGCCAGTCCTCATGATAAGGACTACCCGTGGACTAAGTCTTCTTGACAAGCTGGCAAAACCCAAAAAAGCCTGGAGGCTCTTTGCTGATATTGGCATCAGGCTGATGTTCATCGGTATGATAGCAATGTTCCTTATTGTCATACTATCCGATATTGCCCTGTTGAGCTCGATTGGGACCAATAGTGTCCCGGAGCCTAGTAAGTTCAACGAGGCAAGGAACATATTCCTGATACCCGGCGTCAATGAGTTCATACCCCTCACATGGGGAATAATTGCACTAATAGTCACTCTGGTAGTCCATGAATTCTCACATGCCATATTATGCAGAGTGGAGAATATCCGTGTCAAATCCATGGGCATCCTGCTTGCGCTCGTGCCTATCGGAGGATTTGCCGAACCTGACGAAAAGGAACTTTTCGGTAAGGAAGAAGAGGAAGAGGATAACAGGCCAGACCCCTACGGGGACCGCAGGCTTGGAATCAATATCCATGATGATGAGCCGGTGAAAAAGAAGGTTGTGCCCGGGAGAATGGCTACCCGTACCCAGAGAGGCCGCATCCTGGCAGCCGGCGTAATGGCGAACTTTGTAGTAACACTGATAGCATTTTCCCTGCTGTTTGGACCTGTGCTGGGTGCCATCTCACCTATTGGCAATACCATGATAGTTGACGTGGAAGAGGACTCTGCTGCTTATACTGCCGGTCTGAGGCAGGGAATGGTTATTACACAACTTGATGAGACCAGCATAAGTAATGTAAATGAAATGCTGCTCTATCTTGGCTCTGCGCAAGCCGGGTCCACTGTCATGGTCCATGCCGCAACCGACAGGGTTGTTTCAGTTTACGAGACGCAGGTCATAGACATCGAACCGGACAACAGGGGTGTCCAGGTCCAGGGTGTCGTCGGAGGTTCACCTGCACAGGCTGCAGGATTTGAAGAGGGCATGTACATAAAGAGCATGGATGGCCAGCCAATACTGACTGCCACAGATTTCATGTCCTTTATGGACACAACGACTTCCGGCCAGACCGTAGTGGTAGAGATCATCAGCGTTGAGGACAATATACAGGAAACTACCAGAGAATTTACAGTACAACTGGAAGCTCATCCTGATGAGAATGTTGAGAAAGGATTCCTGGGAGTGTACACCGGAGGGGCCGGATATGTAGAAACATCCCTTGGTTTCTCAGTAGGCGAGTTCCCGGCACGTGAGTATCTGGGCCTCCTCAAGGACATACCAGGTATGCTGACCGGTCCCGTTGGATGGATCATCCTTCTGGGGCTTCCGATAATCGGATTTGCAGGTGAAGGTTTCCCGGGATTTAGCGGTACACTGGCGCAGTTCTATGAGCCTGTAGGATGGGCTGAACCTCTTGGTATCGGCCTGTTCTGGATAGCCAACGCCCTGCTATGGATAGGATGGCTGAATTTCTATGTTGGCCTGTTCAATTGCCTGCCGGCGGTTCCTCTTGATGGAGGGCATATTTTCAGGGACTACCTACATGCAGCTCTCTATCGCATCACCAACAACGAACTTAAAGCTGAGCGCCTGTCAACAGCCATAACAGCAACGTTTGCACTGCTGATACTTATGTCCTTCCTGCTAATGATATTTGGACCATACATGATACATGGGTTCTGAAAAGGAGAGAACAAGTCTGGCAGTAACAAGAACTCACTAGTATAATTTAGTTTAAAGGACCGATATTATGCAACGGAAACTCTGGCACAGAACAATCCTGAGGTCCTTTTTACTTACATTTGCTGTGGTTCTTGTCTATCTTTTAATTTTCATTTATATAATGCAGTACGAGCAACAGTACGCTTATGCAAATCTCGTTGATGGCACTTACTGGGTAATGACAACTATCACCACCGTAGGATACGGAGACATAGTGTTTGCATCACCTGCAGGAAAATTCTTTTCCATAATAGTGCAACTTTCAGGCATTCCTGTTGTTTTGGGACTACTTTTCAACCTTCTGATATCACCCTTGCTCGAAAAGAACATACGTCCAGGTATGCCGGTAAAGATCTCCGGAAATCCCTCAGACCATGTTCACTCATAGGGATAGAAAGGGAAGGAAAGATAATAACGGAGATACTTCCTTCATCTCTCATATTAAAGAACGATGTCATTGCGGTAATTGGTGCGAAAAAGGAAATCGGCCTGTTCAAAGAGAAATATGTGAAGTGAACGTAACCAGAGATACTGGCATATCCACGACGAGGGAAGATACAGATGGAAAATATACTATTAGTGATCATAGTGTTCATGACTTCCATCCTGTTTTCTATGATCGGGATTGGAGGAGCTGTCTTTTATGTCCCCTTCCTTTACGGAACAGGCATGGAGCTCCTTAGCGCTATCACAACTGCCCTTTTACTCAATATTGTGACCTCCGGCTCCGCAGCCATTCTATACCTGCGAAAAAAGATGGTGGACCTGCAAGTAGCAGTTCCCTTGATATTGTTTGCTGCCATCGGGACACAGATAGGAGGATACCTTGCAAGGCTTACTCCTGTTAATTTACTGCTTCTCATTTTCAGTATCCAGATGGTGTTCATTGGGACAGAGATGCTCTTTGCAAGATTTGAGAAGTTCTATCGTGGAAAAGAGATCTCCGGAAAAAAGAAAAAGATCCTGATAATTGTCGGAGGATTTGTGATAGGCATCCTTTCCGGTTTATTAGGCGTGGGAGGAGGGTCTTTTGTGGTCCCTATGCTCATAGTTCTGGGGTATGGGATCAAATGTGCCGCTGCAACTTCGGGGTTTGTGGTTGTCTTTGCATCACTCGCCGCGTTCCTTGCACATGTATGGACCTGGGAGCCTGATACAACATTGTTGCTCTACATAATTGTGGCTTCTTTCCTTGGTGCACAGATAGGTTCAAGACTGATGTACAGCAGAATAAAAGCGGAAACGCTTAGAAAAATACTGGGAGTCATGCTGCTGGTCATGGCAGCAAGGATACTGTCGGGGCTCTTTTAATAGGAACCTGTTAATAGAAACCTTTAATACAGTCTGTATCAATCAATACATCCCTGTGGGCTCGTAGGGTAGCCAGGATATCCTAATGGGCTTCGAAGAGGCTTTATTTGCCCCGAAGATACCCATTGACCCGCGTTCGAATCGCGGCGGGCCCGCTTTCCTTTTCTTTTAGGACTTTTGATCACTCTTTCATTAAATCAATCTCGAAACCCACCACAGGCTGCCCCAGACCAAAGTTCACGATGACCTGCGGGTAAAGCTCTCCCATGACACCCACCTTCCTGCCATTCACAAGTATATCCGCTCTTCTGCCTTCCATGAAGGCCGGGTCCTCTGACTCTGTAACCTCGTAGGAGGTAACTCTTTCCCTCATGAACGCATCCACAAGCTCTCTCACTTCTGTGAAGTTAGCCTGGGCATGAATGGATACTGCAGCAAGGTGCAGGCCGTTCTTGTTATTTACAACGATATCCCCAACCTCAAATACCTTTTGGGGAAGTTCCCTGTGCTGGTTCATGGAAAGTATTTCAAGAAGGTTGGGAAGGATAGTGGTCCTTACCATTGTCTGCTCCTCGCTTATGGGATGCAGCACACAAGTGACGTCATTTGTTCTTTCCCTGCACATCCAGTCGAAATTGATCTTCTCACTGGTCAGAGTGAAGGGCATCACCTGCGAATAACCGAGGCCTGTCATGATCTCCCGTACTGAGGAGCTGATATCCGATAGGGGGTGAGACTTGCCCACTGTGGCATTCATCGGGAATATAGCAGGGATATTGTTGAAACCGTAGCCAACTGCAATATCCTCTATGAGGTCAGAATTATCAAGGATATCCGCACGGTAGCCAGGTATCATTACTTCGATGATGTCCTTGTGGAGCTCCTGCGCACCAAATCCCATCCTGTTCAGCTGCCTGATGATCTCCTTCACAGGAAGGTCAAGCCCTACGAGAGCATCGACTTCAGACTTTCGGAGTATCTTGACACGGGGTGAAAGATCAAGAGGTATATGTTCAGTGCCGTCCGCCTTGATGACCTTCACATATTCAACCTCCCCGCCACGCTCTGCAAGTGCTGTTGTAACTATGTTCAGTGCAGTATAGACCTCAGAGCCCAGGCCTGTGACATCTACAAGCAGATCAGTGGTGTTCTCATTCACCATTGTAAGTGTGCCATTGATAATAGGCGGGAATGAAAGGACATTGTCATTAGCATCCAGTATCAGCGGATATTTATCCAGGCCATCCAGTATGCCTGCGAACTTCATACCCTTGGGATGCTTTTCGAGTATCTCTTTCATGGACATGGGCTCCGTGAAATCCAGTGGCACGAAACTGAAGCCGGGGTCTGCAGCAATATAGCGGAATGGGGCCTGTACCTTTGAGAGGTCATGTACTCCGATAGATACTTTTTTCCTGTCACGTCCAAGGCCCCAGTGCAGCGATTCCTGCAGGTCCATCAGGGATTTGATCGAAGTGGAAGTGAACCTGAGGCCTCTTACCACAGCACATCCCAATACCGGCCGGATGTTCTCAATTTGGGCGTCCATGCTTATCTCTATCTGATAAGGCCTGACCTCATAATCGCAAAATCCGGCCTCTATATCAAGAAAACCACGCATTGCGCGTGCCACGCCCTCTACACTATAGAGGTCAGGACGATCGGGGAAGAACTCAATGTCGATAGACTCCTCTTCGATGCGCTCGATGTCGGCGCCGATCATAGGCACACGCTTAATGATCGTGTCCCTGTCAGTCCCTGTAAGCTCTTCAAGATCATTGTATGGTAGGGTTATTATTGGCATGCAGGATATCCTCTCTGTCCCTTGTCACTATTCTACCTGAACATATCAACCTTTAGATTTAATGTTTTTGATTTAGCAGAGCAAGGATTATGTTCAGATCAACAGAAGAGCAATAAGAATAGTGATGATACACCATGTACATGAAATCTCTACAAAAATGCTCTTTTGTACATAGCTGTGCCAAAAATGAATGCACACCTAGTATTATTATATTTTTCATGTCCATTTTAGATTTAAAGGTGTACATCAGTACATAAAAAAGAGTCAAAGGAAGATCTTCAAAGCATAGCTGCAAGTTTATGGCCGTGTTTACTTTAAGATCACTCATCGATACAATACCTTTAATAACCAGCATAATTATAATAAATATATAATATAACTAGATATTTGGACAATTCAACTATTATTTGGTGACATTCATGGCTGATGCTCAAACTGGAAACATGAAAAACAAAGAGCTTGAAAAAGCCAAGGCAGAAGATGAAGCATTTAGTGTTCTACCAACAGAAGAAGCATCATTAGCTGTCGAAAGAGTCTCTGATACTGTTAATACAGGCGACGGTGATCAGGAAGGCGAAGGAAGCGAAGACACCCTGGAGGCATCGAATCTCCTTGAAAAGTTAGCGCAGATAAAGATATCCGAACAGAAACTGGAGGATGAATTCAACTCCCTCATAATGAAAGGTTCAGCTTCGTCAGAACCTGGAACGCCCTTTGGTGAGAGAGAGATACTTGTTCCAAGAGCAGAGACTACTCCCCGGGATAAAAAAGCCGAGATCCCATCCAAAGGTGATGAATTTAATATCCTGCTCCCAAAGTCATCAGGTTTTGGCCCTGCTAAAAGAAGTTTCCCTGATATAAAAATGAAAGAAGAGCCGGTTCCTGAAAAGGACGAAGAGGCAAAATTAAAAGTTAAGAGCCTGCTTGAAGACAAATCAAAGGAAGAGAAGCTTATACCAATCGGGGAAAACAAAGCAGAAACAGAAATAGAAGCAGTAGGAGAGGCTGTCAAAGAAGAAAAGATAGGGTTCCTTGGTAAAGTAAAGAGCCTCTTTAAAAAGATAGAGGTGGAAATAGAGCCTTATGATCCGCAGTTACATGGCCTCATCTCCGAATTTAAAGGTGTTGAAGGGTATGAGGAGATAGAACGCTATTGGGTCAACGAGCCTTATACGTTCATTGTCATCCTCTATAACGAAGAGACAAACCACCACCTGTATTATGTTGTAGAACCGGAGCTTACAGATTTTGAAGAAGTGCTCCTGAAAGAGATAAGGGACAGACTGCGTGATGTGCTTCTGGTAGAGGAGATAGATGAAGATACATGCAACAAGGAAACTGTACTGGAATCCAAGATATGGTCTATCATACAGGACTATACCCTTGAGATCACCTCCCCGATGCTTGCCAAGATCTCCTATTATATCAAAAGGGACTTTATCCGTTTTGGAAAGATCGATGCGCTCATGTGTGATACTACCATAGAGGACGTATCCGGCAACGGCCATGACGTACCTATCTTCCTTTACCACCGGACATATCAGAACATCCCAACAAACATAGTGTATCCTGAGAATGAGCTCAATTCGTTCATCATCCAGATGGCTCAGAGAAGTGGTAAACATATCTCAGTGGCTGAGCCGATAGTAGACGCCACCATGCCTGACGGATCAAGGATCCAGATGACTCTGGGAACCTGCGTCACAGCCCATGGAAGTACTTTCACCATACGTAAATTCAGCGAAACCCCAATCACACCTGTAGACCTCATCAAATGGGGAACTTTTTCTGCAGAAGCTATGGCTTACCTGTGGCTATGCATTGAGAATAACAAGAGCCTTATCTATGCCGGAGGTACTGCTTCAGGTAAAACCTCATCGCTTAACGCGGTGTCGCTCTTCATTCCTGAAAAGGCAAAGGTCATTACACTTGAGGATACAAGGGAACTCAAACTTCCTCACCCTAACTGGATACCAAGCATGACCAGGGACTCGTTCACTGCTGACGAAAGGGGAGCTGTGGATATGTACGACCTGCTCAAGGCTGCACTGCGTCAGCGTCCGGAATACCTGCTTGTAGGTGAGGTAAGGGGTAAAGAGGCATTGACACTTTTCCAGGCAATGTCTACAGGACATACCACCTTCTCCACAATGCATGCAGACTCAGTAGCATCTGCCATTCACAGGCTTGAGAACCCGCCGATCAGCGTACCACGATCCATGATCCAGGCACTGGATATCATGAGCATACAGTCCCAGACATACACCAAAGGAAAACGTGTGAGAAGGAACATCAAGCTTGTTGAGATCATCGACATAGACCCCAATACGAGAAACATCAGGACCAACGACATCTTTGTATGGGATTCCGAAAACGATGTCTTTGTCAGGACCGGAGAATCAAAGGCACTCTTTGATATCAAGATGCGCCGTGGCTGGGGGCAGGGCAGGATCGACGAAGAACTCTATTACCGCCAGAAGATACTGGAATACATGGTAAATAACACCATAAAGGACTTCAACGAGATATCAGGAATAATCAATGCATACCAATCAAGGCCCGAGAGGGTCCTGAAGAAACTGCAGATAACGTAGGCGCGGAGGTGAAAGATTGACTGAAAAAAAGAACTCTTCTGAAACTACCATGCTGCAGCCGGATGAAACTGAACAGGTAATCGTTGAGAGCGCTGTGGACTATCCGGCAGATAACGACAAGACAGTGCAGACTTCAAAAAGCAAGAAAAGGAAGAGTAAACTTAATCTTGATCTTTATATTAAGAAAGCCGGTGTTTATTACAAAGTGCTTAAGAAGGTACCATTTGTCCTGCTTGGCACAAGGATCAAAGCCCGGAAACAAAACTACGTGAACCTGCAAAAGCAGCTCAATCAGGCTCGTATACCAGTGTCACATGAGATGTATATCTCAAATGCCATATTCTACTCCATACTGGCGGGTATATTGGGAGCTTTCCTGGGACTTTTTCTCACATACATTATAATAGAGCTTGTTGGTCTTCCCGATAAGCTGACAAAACTTACTTTCAGCCCTAGCATAGCTTTTCTTCTTTCCTATAAGGAGATATTCATAGCCTTTTTCATTACCATCGTCTTCATTGTGGGCCTTGGAGGACTGGTATACAATATATTCATGATCTATCCGGGATTCCAGGCAGGTGAGCGTAAGTCAAAGATAGATATGCAGTTACCATATGCCGTAACATTCATGTATGCACTCAGCAAGGGAGGCATGAATATCCTTGATGTGTTCAGGGCTCTCGCAAAGTCCGAGGATACATATGGAGAGGCTTCAAAGGAAATAGACGCCATCGTAAGGGATATGGATTATTTCGGACATGACCTGAGAACAGCGCTTACAAACGCTTCGGAAACAACACCTTCGGATAGGTTCCAGGACCTGATATATAATCTGCTTACTGTGATAGACAGTGGCGGTAACATACCCAACTATTTCCGTGACAAGTCAGAGCAATACCTGGTAAGATCAGAAGTTGACCAGAAGGGTTTCCTTGATACACTCGCACTACTTGCAGAGTCATACGTGACAGCTTTTGTGGCAGGCCCCCTTTTTATAATAATTATGGGAGTTATGATGGCTGTCATGGGTTCCGGTACAAGCACTATGGTATATGCGATCATCTATGCCGTATTGCCTGTGGGCTCCCTGATGTTTGTGGTCATGATAAGCATCATCACTCCTACTGAGATGGGTGAGCCGAAACTCCTTAACACGCGCATGGTACTTGATCATGGGATACCGGAAGTACCAGGATATCTGCTGCCTGTATACGATGAGAACGGGGAACCGGTCGGAGAGACGCAGGAGAAAGCCAGGGAAAGAGACTATTTCGAATCATTCATTAAATCAAAGAAATGGCTTGCCATAAAGAACATTCTAAAGAACCCACTTGCACCGATGTTCCGTAATCCGCTTGCAACAATTGCTGTCACAGTTCCACTGGCGCTTCTTGTGGTGGGCGTGCCTCTGATGATGAATATTCACAGTCTGACCACGCCTGCGCTTCTGGTGGATTTCATCGACGATAAGCTCGTGTTCGCAATACTGTTGGTAATAATACCGCTGTCCATCTTCTTTGAGATCAAGAGCATGAAGAAGAAGAAGCTGGAGAGCAATTTCCCGGATTTCCTGAAGAAACTGGCAAGTACTAATGAAACAGGCATGACACTGAGGGATTCCATCAAGCTTATGGCCAAATCAGAAACTGATGCTCTCAGCCGCGAAGTGAAGAAGATATGGCACGATATGCTATGGGGAATCGATATCAACGATTCGCTCGTGAGATTCGCTAACAGGCTCAGGACCCAGGTCATCACACGCTCACTGTCCCTGATAACAAAAGCAAATGAATCCAGCGGTGATGTGGGAGAGGTACTGATCGTAGCAGCAAGGGATGCGGCTTCCGAGCAGGGGATGAGAAGAGAACGAAGTATGAGCATGATGATCTACATTGTCATCATTTACATTTCATTCCTTGTGTTCGTGGGTGTTATATATGTTATCTCAACAACTTTCCTGACAGAGATGGCAGCAGCCGGTAAACAGATGGCAGCATCAGGAGGCCAGGGAGGCTTCCTTGGCAATTTCGATCTGAATGCCTACACACAGCTCTTCAAGCATGCAGCTATTATCCAGGGACTTAGTTCGGGCCTTATGGCAGGAGCCATGGGTGAAGGCAGTGTCATGGCAGGCCTCAAGCACTCCACGATCATGATAATAATCGGTTATGTTATATTCACGCTGTTCATCTGACAGACATATTAATGTAGACAGATGAACGGATAGAGTATAATGAGAATCGCTGGAATCGATGAGGCTGGAAAGGGACCTGTGATAGGTCCCATGTGCGTTGGCGGAGTCCTTATGGAGGAGTCCAGGATAAATGCCCTGAAGAACCTGGGTGTGGCTGATTCAAAGAAACTGACTCCAAAAAAAAGGGAAATGCTTGCCCTCCAGATAGAAAAATACGCTCTGCAAGTGTTTGTTCTTGAGATCACACCTCAGCAGATAGATGAGCTGCGCAAGCTGATGACCATGAACGAGATCATGGTGCTTGCCTTTTCCAGAGTCCTCGAAGAACTGCATCCGGATATTGCTTTTGTCGATGCCGCCGATGTGAGTGAGGAAAGGTTTGGAAAAAGGCTTCTGCTGGAGTATGAGAAAAAACATTCTGAGAAAGCTGGCTGCATGTCAGTTATATCAAAGCACCAGGCTGATTGCATATACCCAATAGTTTCTGCTGCTTCCATTGTAGCAAAGGTGCGCAGGGACAGCCTGATAGAAGAGCTCAAAAAGGAAATAGGTATTGACTTTGGCAGCGGTTATCCTTCAGACCCTAAGACAAAGCAATTCCTGCAGGATTGGTTTAAGGAACACGGAGAATTGCCTGATATAGTAAGGCATTCCTGGAAAACGGCTGCTAATGTCATCAAGTAAAAAAAATCAAGATTGCACCATCACTATTTTTGAGACCTGATATGTGGGCATCGGGGATAAGGGTCCGGATGGATATTACATGGCTACATTCGGATATAAGGGCCGCCTGCTGAGGGGAATTGCTGTCAGGGTCTCCAAATAAAAACTACAAAAATGTTGAAACGAAGTCTTAGCTTCGTTTCCTGTACAGAACATATGCACCCGCAAGCACTACAGATATACCTCCCAATATCAGAAAGATACTAGTTGAACCAGTCCTGCTTGTTGCTACAGTTCCAGCCTCCTCATCTGTGATCAGGTCTGTACCTGCATCATCCACCGATCTGAGCGATGTGTCGATGGCATCGCTGGCAGAGATTTCAGAACTGATAGCAAAAGGTGAGAAACCCGGCGTATGGCTTTCGAAGTACATGTACCTGTCATCTTCCCCGACAGGAGTTGTCGGGACTGCATCCCACGAATCATCCGCATACCTGTAGAGTTTTACCAAATCAACATTTATCTCATTCTCTTCCAGCCAGGATCTCTCCACTTTGAAGCTTATGCGCAGGTTCTCGACATTTTCCGGAGACACAAAGCCAACACTACCAACCCAGATGTTCATTTGCTGGTAAACTTTTCCCGGCGCATCAGCTTTTGCGAATGAGGACCTGCTCTTCAGCACTTCAACTATGGCCTGTATCTTGCCTGAGTTCTTCAAAGCATCGAACTGGACAGATGTAATAGCATTGCCATCTTTTTCAAACTCATAGTTGATGTGCGAGTCTGCATTAACGAAGATACCCTGAACTTCCTTTACCTGGATATTCTCGTACTTCTCACCGGTAGTTGCACCGCCGCCACCACTGCTCCCGCCGCTTCTGACAACTGAAGAGGGTTGGGAGGGCTGTGGACCAATCCAGAAGGTGGTGGTGAATACCTGCAGGTTGCCTGCATTGTCCTCAACATACACCGAAGCGGAATGTGCGCCTTTGGTAAGTCCTGTGGCATTGTAAGAGGCGTATGAATCAGTGATACTTGCATTAGGACTGTCTGTGACCTCTATGCCGTCAAACATGAGAACTATGGAGCTTGCGTTAATGCCTGCCCCCGCATCAGAGTAGTTGAGGCGGATATCCACAAATGTTGTATCTTCTGCGAAAGTATGACCATTAGAAGGCGTAACGCCGTCAAGAACCGGAGCGGTCCGGTCCACACTTACAATATGGTCTGATTCCATCGAATTGCTGTTCTTTGCAGTGTCCTTTGCAACTGCCCTGAGAGTATAGTTCCCGTCCGCAATCTTTGACAGATCGAACTCCGCAATCCACGAACCATTTTCCAGGTGCCCAGTGGCCGTTTTCACGAGCTTGGAGCCGGAAAGCAATTCTACGCTGACAGCTGCTACATCTGCTGATGCGCCAGATTCGGAGACCTTTACTAACAGGTCAGAATTGGTGTACACGAGCTTGCCATGGTCAGAAGTCCCTGAAACATTACTTATAACAATGGAAGGAGCCGTGTTGTCAACGGTCACATCTATCTTCTCCTGTATAGAATGACCGGATGCAGTCTTAGCGAGCAGATCCAGCGTATATATCCCGCTTGGAAGCGACTCTCCCTGCTGGCCTGTTGTATCCCATTCAAACGTATACACGCCCGAAGCAAGATCATCAGTGAGATTCTTCTCGAGAACCACAGTACCAGCGCTATTGGCTATTGAAAACTGAGCTGATGCATAATCTATGCCACTTATGTCGACTTTTATCCCTACCGGATTGTTGGCACTGATGGCTTTCACATAACTTACCTGGAGATATTCAGTGTTGCCTTCAACTATTACAGTTGTGACTGCCTTAGACCAGGACATATGATCCTTTACTTTGAATTCAATAGTATGGGTTCCCACGGACAGGTTGGATCTGGAGAAGCTTGACTGGTTGCTTAGCAGATTATCAATGCTGGACCACCACTGATATTCGCTTATCTCCCTCCCATCGGGGTCGATGCCTGTCCCGGCGAATGTAATGCTCTGACCTGCTTTCGCAGGATTCGGAGTAATAGAATCAATGGTAGCTACAGGAAGAGTATTTGCCAGAATGACCAGATAGCCATAAACCTTGTCGGACCACTGACCCTCACTGTCCACGGCCCTGAAGCTCATCGCATGATTGCCTACAGATAGGCCCCCCGTATATAGGGTCCTTCCCGTGCATTGTAAACCATCTCTATCGGAGTACCATTCATGACCTCTCTTTGATGGGATGGCAGTATGATTGTAAACGTATAGGCCAACTAAGCTAACGATCTCACCCCTTATTGCAGGGTTGGGCCTGATATAGTCAATTGCAACTACAGGACGTGTATCTACCGAGATATAATCAGTCCTTGTCAAGGAATCCGATCTGTTCGTATTATTCACTGTCAGGCTTACAGTATAAGTGCCTGCTGCAGCATAAGTATGTGCAGGATTCTGGAGATTGGATTTACTGCCATCACCAAAGTCCCACTCCCATGATGTCGGCTCTCCACTTGAGGTGTCAGTGAACTGAACTTGCAGAGGAACTTTACCGGTTACAACATCAACATCCGGGTCGAAGGAAGCGACCGGAGCTGAAGCAATTTCAGAGGCACTCGCGACACCTATGCATAAAAATGATATAATTACCACTAAGGCAACAAAGTTTATTTTCATTTAATACCACCACTCAAATTAAATAAGGACGAATGTTAAATAAAAATGTTAGGAAACAATGTTACTTAACATGGTGAATATTAATTAATGGATAAAAGTAAGTGAAAATGATTTGAGTTTAATGCTAATGTATTTTCAATAAGGTTCAAATCAAAGGCTCAAGAATAACAAAGAAGTAATGAGTACAGGAATTACCTATCGATACTTCTTGTTACTCAAAAGAATAGTACAAAATACAGCCATTCAACGGTCGGAGATATACTCCACCATTGACCTGAACACCTTCAATCCGTCAGTGGAACCCAGCACTTCCTCGGATGCACGTTCGGGGTGTGGCATCATTCCAAGCACGTTCTTCCTTTGGCTTACTATGCCTGCAATGTTCTCTCTGGAGCCGTTGGGGTTTGCTTCGTCGGTGGCATTACCGTTTTTGTCCACATACCTGAAGACTACCTGATCATTCTTTTCCAGTGCTGCGAGGGTCGGCTCGTCAGCATAATAGTTACCTTCCATGTGGGCTATAGGAATACTGAGAATTTCTCCTTTCCTGAACATGGATGTGAAGGGCGTGTCGGTGGTCTCGACCCTCAGGTAGGTAGGTTCACACCTGAATTTGGGGTAATTGTTGGTTGTGAGCGCACCGGCAAGTAGGCCGGATTCGGTAAGCACCTGGAAACCGTTGCATATACCAATAACGGGTTTTCCTGCATCTGCCTGTTTCTTGACGGAATTCATTATCGGGGTTCGTGCGGCTATTGCGCCAGCCCGGAGGTAGTCACCGTAGGAGAAGCCTCCAGGTATCACTATGCCATCGAAGCGGTCAAGGTTCTCTTCCTTGTACCAAACTAGTTCGGCATCAACACCCAGTACGTCCTTAAGGACGTGTATAATATCAAGATCACAATTGCTTCCGCCAAACTGGACAACAGCAATGCTCATTCTATTTCCCTCAGGGATACGGAATAATTATGGATGATCGGGTTAGCTATCAGTTTCTGGCACATCTCTTCTACATTTTCCCTTGCACTGTGTATGTCAGCAGCCTTCAGGACAATGGTATATTTCTTTGCGGTCCTGACACTGTCGGCCTCATAACCAAGATGTTCAAGTGCCCTTTTGACAGTCGTGCCTTCCGGATCGAGCATACCGGCCTTAAGTTCAATAATTACTTCAGCTTGATACTGCATCTTCTATCCTCAGCTCTCTTTTGAATATGCATAATAGTGGATATCACGCTTTAATGCAGCACTTTATATTATAATCTTTGCCCCGGAAATATGGTCTGTGCCTTATTCAAGTGACCTCTTTGCATGCAACAGGCGCTGTACGACAGTCACATGAGTGAGCACCACAATGATCACGATAGCCAGACCCAGCATTCCGGTAAGGGCTCCTGCCACAAGCACCAGCAACCTTTCCGGTCTTTCAGCTATCCCCACGTCCATTTCCTTTGCTCCCGCAGCCTCTGCCCGGGAGCGTGTATAACTTACAAGGTAGGAGCCGATTATCGCTATTACTGCCCACAGCCACATGGGAATGGAAAGGAAATCTACCTGAACGATGTTGCCGGATATCAGGCCATAGATAATGCCCGCAAATATCAGGGCATCAGCATACCTGTCACAAACAGAATCAAGAACTGCCCCAAAAGCAGTAGTAAGGCCATTAGCCCTTGCAACCGCTCCATCGAAAATATCAAATAACCCGCTCAGAAGGATAGTGAGAGCCCCCAGTATCAGAAAACCCCTGGCGAACTGGAATGCGGCAATAACACTCACGAGCAACCCGATAATAGTTAACGTGTTCGGCGATAGAGGTATATTTCTTGCAAGAGGCAGGAACCATTCCCTGATATTGTCTTTTAGTACTCCCAGCATAGTATGTCCATCCTGTTATCTCATATCCCAACTCATTTTGTTTTATTTGTATTTATCCAATCTGCCTGTTTCTGTCCTTGTACAAGAGGAATACTCATCATAATGATGGTAATTATACAAAAGAATGTAGATATAATTATATACTTGATTGTCAAACCAGCAATTGTATTACACAAAACAGGACCCATCATTTCCTTAGTTATGGAGTCATGTCAAAAATAATCATAAATCCGGGCAGAGGTATTAACAAATGAAGACCGAACGCAAGATCATCGTATCAGAGAATGGAAAACTCGTTATGAAGAAGATCACACTGGCATGCAGGGATACCAGTGGAAAGAATACTTATCTCTTTGAACCGGACAACAAGGGCGAGAAAAAGGAAAGCCTTTACCAGCGCATTGAAAATAATTTCCTGAGAATCGGTTTGCTTAAGAAAGTGGATATGTCAACATTAAGCAATGAGGAGATCAACCGGCTCATTTACAAAAAGCATGATAAAGAGGACAGGTTTCTCAAGGCTGGCGAAAAGCGCGGTTTCAACTTCGGCGTTGATATGGACCCGGAGGACATCCTGAAGTTCTATGTCTCCCTCACGCCCGATGAAAGGATAGACCTTAACTGCAAGCCATAGGATTTGAGACAGCAGTATTAACAGGGGTTCACTCAATTCCTGCTTATCATTTATTTTACTGCTTCGAATTCTAATCCAGTCATACTGTGAACCTCCTCCCTCTGAAGAGAGAGGCTTCCCGTTTCATCGATCCAGGTTATTACGAAAGAAGTTCTGTGGTTCTTTCCTTTTCCCGTATCTCGGGGGCGTTAGTGTTTATTGGCCTTTTATGGAGACTAACAAACACCAATTCCGCTAGTTCCTGTAGCGTATTTCTGAGTTATGCCAAGTTCCTGTAGTCCTTTGTTAAGAATGTTAATGCTCGCATTGACATCCCTGTCATGGTGCTGACCGCAATGGTCGCAGTCAAATTCTCTGACAGAAGTGTCTTTTACCTTAACATTCTTATGTCCACAGACAGAGCAAATCTGACTAGATGGGAAATACTTCTCTATCTGGTGGTAGATATTACCGAACTTCTTAGCCTTGTACTCAAGCATCCTGAAGAGTCTGTTCCATGAAGCATCGTAGATACCTTTGGAGTTCTTCTGACCATTTGACATTGAAAGGATGCTGAGATTTTCGGAAATAATAAATTGGTTCTCTTTTACTATTCCATAACTCAGTTTATGGAGAAAATCAGTCCTACTGTTTGCTGTTCTTGAATGCATTTCAGCAACATGTATTCTCTGTTTCTCATAGTTGTTGCTGCCTTTCTGTTTCTTTGAAAGGTCATGTTGTCTTTGAGCAAGTTTCTTCTCGTTCTTTTTATAATGTTTCGGATTCGAAACCTTATTACCGTTACTATCTACCAGATAATCCTTGATACCAACATCAAAAGCAATGATGTTGTTGTTATCTTCCTGTTTATCCGGCAGGGGTTCCACGTTAATCAGCACAGAGACAAAGTACCTGTTATCAGGGGTCTGGGAAATGGTTGCACTCTTAATACTTCCATTGAAGTCCCGATGTAAATGAGCTTTTACCTTGCCAAGCTTAGGTAATTGAATTGTTCTGTTCTCATGATCAACTTTGATATTATTGTTGGTCATATTGCTAGTATATGACTGATACCTTGAATGCTTGGACTTGAAAGAAGGTGGATTGGAATTGTGGTCAGCATAACAGTTCTTATGAGCAGCTGCAAGATGGATCAGGGAATTTGTAATCGCAAATTTATCAATATCTCTAAGCCATGGATATTGGTCCTTTAGTACCTGATTGCAGTGGTTATTCCATCTGGTAGCATCCCATGGCAACTTATTGTTCTTGTAGTCTTGTGTCTGTTTAGACAGATAATAATTATAAACAAAACGAACACAACCAAAGGTCTTGCTGATCTGGGCAATCTGTTCCTCATCAGGATATATCTCGTA
>NZ_JAUXNK010000023.1 GCF_030682845.1 Methanolobus sp.
CCGCAGTCCCGTGAAAGGCCCTCTGGTGAAAGACCGCAGTCCCGTGAAAGGCCCTCTGGTGAAAGACCGCAGTCCCGTGAAAGGCCCTCTGGTGAAAGACCGCAGTCCCGTGAAAGAACAGGTGAAAGGCCCTCTGGTGAAAGACCACAGTCCAGGGAAAATGCGGAACCTGCTGCTGTCAGCAGGCCTGAGATCGCAAGCAAACCATCCCCTATTAGCAGCAAGTTCAGGCCTCATGCGAACGACCTTATAGGCACTTTCAGTGCCCGCTTCCTGGATGGGAATGATAGGGTCGTCAATGAGACTGCTGTGAGGGATCTTGTTAATACTCTCAGGGATTACCAGAACGAGGTAAAAACAGTTGTCTTTGATGGAGTTGTCACACAGAGGATACTGGACATAGCGGCTGACAAGGGCATAGAGAACCTTGTAGGTGCAAAGGTCGGAAGCGTCACCAAAAGGCCGGCCTCAGTAAGAATATTCACTGCAGATGCATTGTGATCCTGTCCGGTGGTGCCATGCATGGCACCATAATCTTTATTTATTTTTACTGTTATTATTTCTACAGTAGATGGAATAATCTTATATTGTAATCATTAATCATTTGCTTTTCTCACATATATTTATGTAGTAAATACTCGGCAATATTCTTCCGGGAAAATGTCTTTATTTTGAATATCGCAAATATAGTCCGGTTGATATTTTATACTGTGCGGGATGTACAATATCGTGCTCCTGAAGGTTGGTATTATAGGTTGGTTGGTATGCACAAGGATGAGTTGATACAATTACACACTTTAATGGCTCAAATCAAAAGACACTTTGAGTACATGGGTATAGATTACGAGTTCAGCCACTATGATTCGCTGGCTATAAGCCCTTTACATGTCCACAGGAGCAAGGCAGAGCACAAGCATGCGATATTTGTGCTGGGAAATGACCTGGCTTCTGTCTTCTCAAAGGATGATATGTCGGGGATGGGACGTACTTCTACGAGGATGCAGGAACTTGCCCAGCGGGCCGGTATACGTGCTATAAAGAGCTCTTGAGGTATATCTATATAATATCCTCCAGTCTGTAAACAGGCCTGAAGGGTAGGTTTGGTACATTGTTTAAGAAACCACCTGTTGCACTTCTTGTAACAGGTGTCAGTCTCTTTTTCATAACAATGCCGTCCTCGTCGTCTGAGTAGTAGCCATGCTGGATCCAGCAGGGGATAAAGCCTATCTTTTGATAGAGCCTCTGTGCCTCACGATTGCTCAGTCTGACTTCCAGACTGGCAAAGGCCAGCATTTTTTCCCGGAAGATGTCTGTAATGGCATCAAGCAGATGCGTGCCGGTACCATAGCCTCTGTAACGTTCCCTTACAGCAAGTGAGAATATCCTCCCCTCTTCACCCGATATCTGGTAGCCGACAACAAAACCGGTTATATGCTCCCCCTCCTCAGCAACCAGGAAACACTCGCTGTTCATCTCATAGAAGTTCATGTAGATGAACGGGTTATGCTCGGCAAATGCCTCTGATTCTATTTCAAGTACCTCTGAAAAATCATTTGGTTCAAAGTTCCTGACGATCATTTCCCTTTAAAGTCCCCCATTACTCCTCTGCCCTCACAGTTTTTTAACATGACGCAGGTCCACTGCAACACCTCTTCCGGATCTCTGCATTTCCATGCCGCTCATCACGGCTCTGCCAACACACAGGGCCTTCTCGCCGCATATGAACACTTCATCGCCCGGTCTTATAAGAGGGTCCGCTTCGATAACTCCGGGAGCCAGCAGGGAGCCTTTTGGCACAAAGTCATCTATTCTTACCTGATAACTCCCGAAAGGCACCATAAGCTCCGTTCCTTCGATAGTGACTGCAAGAGTGCCATATTGGGGGATGAGGGTAACGAGCTGTTTCTTTGCGGTGAATATCTGATACTTAGGATAGGGACCCTTTACGACCGAGTCTGCAGGTACAAGGACAGTACCTGCTCCCTTTCCGAACTGGTAGTCGGCTATGGAGCGTATCATGTCCTTCTTTCTTTCCTCGACATTGCGGGACTTCCCATCACTGTACCTCTCTACTTCCTCCTTCAGTCGCCTGAGAGCCTCATGGGAGCTAACGTTGCCGGAACCTGTGAATATCATCTCGATGCCCAGCCTCCGGGAAACCGTTTCGCATATCTCCCTGTAAGCATCTTCCACATGGGCGATGATAGTCCTGTACTGATTCTTTGTAAGGTATTTCTCAAGGCAGCCTGCCACCCATTCCCTTTCCTGTGCATCCCAGTATCCTGTGACCGCTGTATCGTAATGTGCGGCGGGGTATGTCAGCTCCAGTTCCCTGGGGACTATACCGATAGGCGATGTGATTATCACTTCATGGACGTACCTGCGGTTGCTTCCGATAGCATTGATGAACTTCCAGTGGGATTTAGAGATAGAATAGGGCTTTTTAGCCGAGCAGGGCAGCAATACCAGTATGTCAGCCTCAGGAGGAGTGTATCTTTCAAGGACGCGTGTGGCAAAGCGCACGATCTCCACCCTTGATAGCGACTCTGTGCTGTTTGCCAGCATCTCATTGGACCTTGCAATAGGATTGTTTTCCTCTATATACTTATATTCGCTGTCAGCCAGCCGAAGTAAAGCAGTAAGCCAGGGTCGTGTCCTGCATTGTCCTTCAACATATTCCCTCAATGTGCCGGCACGGATCTTTTCCCTGACAAGGGCAATCTCACTTTCCTGTGCATTGAGGTTGTGCATCTCAAGGACCTTTGCACGTTTCCTCCTATCCTGGGATCTCAGTTCATCGGCAGTGGTGCCAGCACATGCCACACACCTGCAGGGCAGCTCGGCAAGGGAGTCAAGGTGGAACCTGCCTGCAGACGTAAGGTAGATGTCGCTGTGTGCTGCAATTATAGCTTTAGTGTTGTCCAGGAGATCTATGCCCAGGTAAACAAGCAGTGCAACGTTCTCCGGAAGGCAGATGTTGGGAGTGTAAATGGCAGTATCGGGTGCAACATCCCTTTTCATCTCAAGCAGCATGTTGAAGAACCGTCTTGCATTGTTCTCAAAGCATCCTGCCCCTTCCATTACATACAGGTCGCTATCCCTGATCCTCTGTGAATGCCGGTAGATGGTCCCAATGGGACCTGTTATGTCAAAATCAAGATCCTTGGCAGCAGAGTTTGCTACATCATCAGGGACCTCAGGGGGGAATGATTGGTGAGGGAGGATGATGAGCGCGTTATCTCCCGCAGAGTTGCGTATATTGTTAAGCTCTTCCCGGGCCGCTTCTGCACAGCCGAGTTTCCAGAGGGATCCAGCGTCAACTATGGGACTTTCCGGGGAGCCCAGGGTCCGGCTTTCTACTATGAATGGTGTCTGGATGGTCTTGCCCAACAGCAGTTTTCCTATCCTTGCAGCTCCGTCGCGTTGCTGTACCTCAAAGTATCGTGTCATTGCTGCCTAATGGGTGTAGATAGATGTAAAGTTTTGCATTCACCAATAAGTTTAAATCCCTCAAACTTAGTAAAAACTGATTCCATGCAAAAGACCGATCTACTGGACAAATTGCAGGAGATTGTGGGGAAAGAAAGAGTTTCCGCATCTGCTGCCGAACTTTATTGCTATTCGTTCGATGCTTCCCAGGTAAGGGGACTGCCTGAATTCGTTATCAGGCCAACTACTACTGCACAGGTATCAGCTGTAGTGAGGCTCGCCTGGGAAAAAGAGATATCGGTCACTGCACGTGGCGCTGGCACGGGTCTTGCGGGCGGCTCTGTTCCGGTGGAAGGTGGCATTGTACTTGACATGTCTTCAATGAATAAGATACTTGAAATGGATTTTGACAATCTTCAGGTGATCGTGGAGCCCGGCATCGTCCAGGAGAAACTGAACCTGGCCCTTGAGCCATATGGCTTCTTCTTCCCTCCTGATCCGGGCAGTTCTGCGATGTGCACCCTTGGCGGGCTTATAGCGAATAACGGAAGTGGCATGCGTTCTGTCAAGTATGGTACGACCCGCAACTACGTGCTTGGACTTGAAGTGGTTCTTGCGGACGGCACTGTTATCAACACCGGTTCAAAGACAATAAAATCAGTGGCAGGCTATTCCCTGACCGATCTTTTTGTCGGCTCTGAGGGAACACTTGGCATTATCACAAAGGCAATACTGAAGGTACGTGCCCTGCCAAAAGAGCGTTCAGTGCTGCTTGCTTCCTTTGAGAACCCCGAGTTTGCGGGCAAGGCAGTGGTAAAGGTGCTGTCCTCAGGAATAGTACCTTCTGCATGTGAGATCCTTGACAGTAATATAATAGATGCAATTAACACCTATGACCCGAAGGTAGGGCTCCCCCGGGCAGGAGCTATCCTGCTGTTCGAGATGGACGGGACAGAGAGCGCAGTGCGTGAAGGCATTACCATGATAGAGGATGCCTGCAGTTCACTGGCTACAGGCATCAGGGCCGCGACCAACAAAAAGGAAAGGGAAGAGATATGGGCGGCAAGAAGGCTTGTCGGTGCGGCGGTATCAAGACTTGATCCCATGCGTACCCGTGTATATCTGGGTGAGGACATCGGCGTTCCTATAAAGGAGATTCCCAGGATGCTTCACAAGGTCCGGGAGATATCCGAAGAGTTTGACCTTCCCATCATGACCTACGGGCATATCGGTGACGGAAACCTCCACACCGGAATGTGCATTGACATGCTTGACGATAAGGACTGGGACAAGCTGAACAAAGCAGCCGATAAGATACACCGCACTGCTATCTCCATAGGAGGCACCGTAACAGCAGAACATGGCGTTGGCAGTGCAAGAGCGGAATACCTCGAACTGGAACTTGGCAAAGCCCTTGATGTGATGATACTTATCAAAAAGGCACTTGACCCCAAGGGGATACTCAATCCCGGCAAGATGGGGGTCTGAAGATGACAGAATCTGATATGCGTTCCATACTGAAGTGTGTCCGTTGCGGAACCTGCCGCTCCGTATGTCCCATATTTGATGTGGTCGGCTGGGAGTCATCAAGCTCCCGGGGGCGCATGCTTATAGCACACGGCATTTCCCAGGGCCTGGAAGTGGATGAGGGTGTGCTCAACAGCCTGAACATGTGTACCACCTGTGGTATCTGCGAGCAGTTGTGCCCGTCAGGTGCAGCCCCTCCTAAAGTGGTGGAGCACACAAGGCACCAGCTGGTACTGCATGGCAAGATGACCCAGGCCCAGAGAGATATCGCATCCAGGGCCAACGAACTTGGCAACACTCTTGGTGAGACCGGGGAGCGTATGGCATGGCTTGGTGAGTCCCGGGCCGATGTGAAGGAAAAGGCCGACTATGTTTATTTCGCAGGCTGCCTGGGCTCCTACAGGTACCCGGAACTTGCCAAACGCACATTCGATATTCTCAAGAAATTCGGTGTGACAGTCCTGAAGGATGAAGTATGCTGTGGTTCTCCTCTCCTGAGAACCGGCTCTGACCCTCTGGAGCTTATCTCAAAGAACCTGGAGCAGATCAAGGCAACAGGCGCCCACACCATAATCACAGGATGTGCCGGCTGCTATACGACTTTGAGGAACGATTATCCGGATAACCTGAAAGTTGTCCACGTTTCCGAGTTCCTTGCAGAGCGCCTGGCTGAGATGGATCTGAAAAAGCTCGACCTGAAAGTATCCTATCACGACCCCTGTCATCTGGGAAGGTGTAACGGCGTATTCGATGCACCAAGGGATATCATTACCAGTATCTGCGACCTTAAGGAAATGAAGAACATCCGTGAGAAGTCCAGGTGCTGCGGCGCAGGCGGCGGCGTGCTAAAAGGCTATCCTGAGCTGTCCCAGGAGCTATCAAAGAAACGCGCGGAGGATATCCCCGAGGGAGTCGACTATCTTGTCACTTCATGCCCTCTCTGCAGGACAAACCTCAAGCGTGGCGGCCCGAAGGTAGAAGTGCTGGATATAATCGACCTGCTGGAAATGGCGATGGAACAGAAGCCATAGTCTTATTTTATTTTTTATACCCGGTTCATTGTTCTTCAATTGTACTGCAGTTCTGTTGCACAATCAGTAATATAAAGGGTTAATATCATAATGACACTCACATTCTTTCGTTGGTCATGTTAGTGCTGCAAGTCGTTAGGGTATGAGGAGTGAACATGAATAAAAATGAGAATATCTCTGGCAAAGATAATAACAGGGCAACCGAAGAGGAACAAAAACCTGCTTTGGGAGAAGCTGATATAGATTATCAGTTCACTTCACGTGAAACTGCAAAAAGCTCATCTTTTAAGAGATTTCCTGTAGTAGGCATCGGCGCCTCGGCAGGCGGGCTGGCTGCCCTGGGGGAGTTCTTCTCGGCGATGTCTGCAGATACGAGCTTAGAGATGGCGTTTGTCGTGGTGCAGCATCTTGCACCTGACCGTAAGAGCATGCTTTGCGAGATAATCGCGCGTTATACGGGCATGCAGGTCTATGAGGTCAAGGACGGGATGGCTATCAGGCCGGACTGCATATATATTATTCCTCCCAGCAAGGACATGATCATTGTGGACGGTACGTTGCATCTAGTGGAACCGGCCAAAGCGCGCGGTCATCGCATGCCCATCAATTCATTCTTCTCGTCCCTTGCATCGGACCAGGAGGAGTGGGCCATAGGCATCATACTATCGGGCACTGGCAGCGACGGTACACAGGGAATAGAGGCCATCAAGGCTAAAGGTGGCATGGTGATGGCCCAGAATCCCGAATCCAGCGAGTACAACGGTATGCCAAAAAGTGCTATTGAAACCGGTTTTGTGGACTACGTACTGGAACCTGCCGAGATGTCGGCTCAGTTGAACGAGTATGTATCCCGTAGATATGGGGAAAGACCAGATCAGAACTCGGACATCGAAAGAGCGATGAAGACGATAATTGGCGAACTGCTCAAACAGACCGGTCACGACTTTTCCCAGTACAAGCCTCAAACACTGGAGCGGCGTATGGCTCGTCGCATGGTGGTCAACAATATCAGGCATGTGGAAGGATACGCTAACTTCTTAAAACACAAACCTGAGGAGACAGAGGCCCTCTTTTTTGATCTGCTTATCAGCGTTACCAACTTCTTCCGCAATCCCAAGGTTTTTGACGCGCTCCAGGAAAAAGTGATACCTGAGCTCTTTAAAGGCAAATCCGTGAAAGAACCCGTCCGTATCTGGGTGGCGGGTTGCTCTACAGGTGAGGAGGCTTATTCCATAGGCATCCTGCTCCAGGAATACATTGAAAGGCTGGAGCAGAACTTCAAAATACAGATATTTGCCACGGATATTGACAACAGGAGCATCGAGAAGGCCCGTAAGGGAGTATATCCTGCAAGTATCTCCGATGACGTCCCGCCTGAGAGGTTGAAGCGTTTTTTCAGCTATGATCCGGAAAGCGAAAAATTCACCATCCTGGAGAGTGTCCGCAGCATGGTAATCTTTTCCAATCATGACTTGATCAAGGACCCACCTTTTTCCAAGATCGACCTGATCAGTTGCCGCAATCTGCTGATATATCTGAATAAAGAGGTACAGAACTATATCATTCCCATGTTCAATCACTCATTGGGACCGGGAGGTATACTCCTGCTCGGCTCTTCCGAGAGTGTCAGGAGTTTCCCGGAACTCTTCGAGACGGTGGACCAGCAGTCGCGGATCTATAGAAATAAAGGCGCAGACAAGGGATATCGTCTTGGGGTGGATACATTCTTTTCACCCCGTCTGTCAGGAAGTGCACAGCGGAGCCCTTCCGTCAAACCCATGGTCGCGGATAGGCTCCAGATGCGTGAGCTGACCGAAAGGAACCTGTTGCATCAGTACGCTCCGGCAGGTGCACTTGTGAACGAACAGGGAGATATCATCTATCTGCACGGCAATGCCAAGCTGTACCTTGAAGTGCATTCCGGGGAGCCCAGTAACAATATCCTGAAGATGGCACGTGAAGGATTGCAGGAAGGATTGACCATGGCCCTGCGCAAGGCAGTGGTCATTAAAGGCTGCGCCGTCAGTCCCGGTTTGCGTGTCAGTGTAAACGGCGACTTTACAAACGTGGATGTCACAGTGCGCCCTGTGGAGGAAACAATTGACAGGAAACTGTTCCTGATTACCTTTGACCTTCATCCGCAACCCCTGCCTGATAGCAAGATCAGAAAGCCCTCAAAGACTGAAGAACAAACGTCAGGAGAAGAGGACAAAGAAATTATTGCATCCCTGAAGGAAGAGCTAAGCACCACGGAGGAGTATCTGAGTGCTTCCAACGAGGAGCTGTCAGTGTCCAACGAAGATCTCAGGGTCTCCAACGAAGAACTTCAGTCCCTTAATGAGGAGTTCCTGTCGACGAACGAGGAACTGGAAACTTCAAGGGAAGAACTGCAGTCCCTGAACGAGGAACTGTCCACAGTGAACGTTCAGCTACAGAACAAGATCGAAGAACTGACATATATTCACGAGGACATGAGCAGGATGCTGGCAGGCACTGGTATTGGTCTCATTTTCGTAGACAGCCAGCTGCGTGTTCAGAGATTCACCCCCGCAGCCACGAAGATAATCAACCTGATACCCACGGATGTTGGAAGGCCTATAGGGCATATTGTGACGAACCTCTCAGAATATGACCATCTTACCAGGGACATACGGACCGTGCTGGACAATCTGGTTTCCCTGTACGTAGAGGTCCGCACCCATACAGATGAGTGGTACATGTTGTCGATCCTGCCCTATAGTTCTCAGAAGAGTAACCTGGAAGGTGTAGCTATAGCATTAGTAGATGTCACAAAATTAAAACATCTTCAAGAAACGCACACTGAAACTCTTCGCCGCCTGGCTGCTGTAGTGCATGACTCAAGTGAGGCTATTGTGCTCCAGGATACTGAAGGCAAGATTCTGGCATGGAATCCTAAGGCTGAGAAAATATACGGCTGGAGTGAAGAAGAAGCCCTGGGCATGAATATCAGCTGTCTTGTCCCTGATGAAAATAAGGAAGAAGCTTTGGCCATACTGAAGAAAATGGTTGAAGGCGAAATTATAGAGCCATATCATATCCAAAGGATCACCAAAGATGATCAGATACTGGAAGTATGGACAATAGCCAACGCACTAGTGGATAAAGACGATCAAGTTTATGCAATTGCAACCATTGAACGGATGGCTTCATGGAAGGAGCGCAAAAGTTAGACGGCTGACAAAGCAGTCCAATATTATTTGTTTAAAAATGCTCCTTTCTTATCATTATACCTTTAAACATCAATGATAAGCTTTGATTGCTTCCTGTAGTATTCGAACAGCTCTTTTCCCCAGTCAAAGGTTGCAGGGCTGCAAATATGCAGCTTTTTTGGATCATATATGCCGTTCATTGTAAACAGCTTGAACTCCATAAAGTCACCTGAGAGAATAAAAGATGCAAATTCAAGCTTTTCTGGGTAAAGATAAAATGATACAAGTCCAAGGTCTATTATTTCCTTGAAGTTCTCATAGTAATCCTGTCTGATTTTCTCGTAAACCTCACGGGAGATGATGACCGAAACTTCCATGCCGTAATCTGCCATTTCCATATAGAAGTCATGGAATGTGGGATGCACTATTGAACTGATCTCAAACCAGTACTTTAAACCATTTGCATTTTCCAGCAGCTTCTCATCACCTTCAAAAACATCGCATATGTTCGTATCAATTATGGTACATGTGCCAATGTTAGGTAATCTTTCCAGAAGAGGTTCGGGTATGAAGTCTAAATAATGGGTTCCCATATAATCACAGTTGCCTCCAAAAGTCTCGGCCGTGCACAGGAAAGACGCCATTTTCTTTGCTATCAGCCTTCCAATCGTTGTCAGTTTGTATGAATCCTTATGTTTGGATATAAGATGGCTCTTTAAAAGCATCTTCATCTGGGGCAACAGTCCCGATCTGGTCGTGCCCAGTACTACAAGGAGTGTTTCCATTTCCTGCGGACTTTCCAGTAATATCAGAAGTATCCTCTTTCTTTTCTCTGACGCAAGCAGTACTTCTTCTATTGGCTTTTTTATCAAGTCCCCTCCACGAAGAGGTACATTTAATTTGCACTGACACAGAATCTCTATCAGCATAAATGATGAAAACGTTAGATTTTTGCATCAGGCAGAAGAGCCGGATTTGCCATGAACCGGCCTGTCTTCAGTTTTCAATGCACCTTATCCATATTATCCGCTAATTGAGGTTCTTTATATTGCAGTAGTACTTTGCACTTATTATTCTATCGGTAAAAAAAGAAGTGCATAAGGTATCATGCTGGAAATCTCATCTTAGTCTCCTTCCGATCAGCAGCAACCCCAGGGCAGCAACAGCAGCCAATGCCCCAAATCCCGGCAGCGATGCTACCGGCTCCGGGTCCTCCGCGGAAGTGTCATCTTCTGCCTCCACATTTTGCGGAGCATTCATTATCTGTTCTTCACTCTCATTTTCTTGTCTATAAGACTCCATAAGGTCATCATACCCTGAAAATCCAGCATTCTCCTCCCCGGCATCTTCATACCCGTTCATTTCCCGCAGCTCGGTATAATTGACATTGAGCCTGTTGGTTACAAGCGTGGTCGGGTATAGCCCGCCGTCAATGTCCGCTCCCAGGATATCATAAACTATGGCAGAGCCGTCCTCTGACCAGTAGACCCCATACATCTCTGCGCGGTCCCAGTCCATGGGTGTATGCTTCGTATTTTCCTTATAGAAAGGAAGAAGCTCCCTGTGGATGAGTTCATTTGAGTCCACCGACATGATATCAAGAGCATACTGGGCGTTCCTGCCGTCTCCCAAATGAACTAGCTTTGGTGCTGCATACATCCTGCTGTCAGGAGAAAAAGCAACAGCATAGCAGCCCATAGTGCTGACATCCTTTATTCTTATCTCCCTGGGCTTTTCCGTGCTATTGAGGGCATAGTCCTCGATACCCATATCAGAACTCACAGTAAAAACCTTCAGATATATGGAGCAATTGCCGTCGGGACTGACAGTACTCCTTGGCGTGAGCTCGTCATTCAATTGCACAAGTGAATGCTTCCCATCCTCGCTCTGTCTGGCCATCTCATGCATTGCAATGCTTTCAGGGTTTGTATATGAGATCGCATAGAACTCCTCTTCCCCTATATTCTCATCTATACTGGTCACAGGGCTACCCATCGCAGAAGCAACCTGCAGAATAATAAAAACTAAGCTGATTATCCCCACTATTATATTCAAATGCATACCTCCCATTTATCGTACATTCCTATGTGTACACTGTTAATTTGCGCGAATGTATTAAAAAAGTAACGTTTTTATTCCATCTTATTTAAAGGCAATTGCATTTTTATTTTTTTCGGGAAGATATCGTGCCATCTTAGCTGGTTGCATTGCAATGGCACTTCTTATCGTTACCACCCGCTCTTGGGTCCCTTTTCCGAGCTTCTCGGGATCAGGCAGTTCCATGTGTTACCTACAAGGTCCAGCCTTCCCGCGCGCTTTAAGCCTTCATAGACAAGAGTATGGTTCCCCGGTTCTCTGTAATGCAGCATGGCGCGCTGGATGCTCTTTTCTTTCTGGGAGGTTGCGACGTAGACCTTCTTACCGGTGAACGGGTCCAGGCCGGTGTGGAACATGCATGTGGCGGCTGTCATGGGGGTCGGGGTGAAGTCCTGCACCTGTCTGGTATACCTGCCGGTGTCGCGGATGTATTCGGCGGTGGCGATCATATCCTCAAGGGTACAACCGGGATGACCTGAAATCAGGAAGGCAACAAGGTACTGGTCCTTGCCAAGCTTCCTGTTTATCTCCTTGTATTTCTGCTCGAATCTCTCAAAGGTCTTCCTGTCAGGTTTTTTCATGACAGCTGTGACCCTGTCGGAATAGTGCTCGGGTGCCACCTTGAGCTGGCCGCTGACGTGATGGGCACATAGCTCTTCCATATACTGCTCATCAAGCAATGCCAGGTCGTAGCGCACACCATAGCCCACGAACACCTTGGATATGCCGGGCAGTTCCCTGAGTCTTTGCATCAGCTCTATCAGTTTACTGTGGCTGGTGTTCATGGACAGGCAGACCTGCGGGTAAAGGCAGAACTTGTTCTTGCATGCTCCGGAGCTCTCCCATTTCTTGCAGTCCATGCCGTACATGTTTGCCGAGGGACCGCCAAGCCCGTTAACAGTGCCGTTGAATCCCCTGATATCCCTGAAGCTTTCAGCCTCCCTGAGAATCGACCCGATGCTGCGGCTGCGTATCATGCGTCCCTGGTGCATGACTATCGCGCAGAATGAGCATGAACCAAAGCAGCCTCTGTGAGTGGTGATAGAGAATTTGACCATGTCCAGGGCAGGTATCTTTTCCGGGTATGAGGGGTGAGCCTCCCTGGTAAACGGCAGTTCGTAAACACGGTCGAGCTCTTCCTGGCTTAATGGCCTCATAGGCTTGTTCTGCACGACCACGGTCTTTGGGTGTACCTGCACTATCCCGTGCCCGCAGAAAGGGTCCTGTTCCTCGAAAACCGTTTTGAAGGCTTTTGCGTAGATTGCCTTGTCCTTTGAAACTTCCACGTATGGAGGTATCTCCATATATTCGCTAAGTAGCTCCTCTTTCTTTTCCTTCCAGCTTTTGATGTCCATTTTCCACACAGTGCCGTCAACGTCAGAGATCTGGCTGGCAGGCGTGCCATTTTTCAGTTTGTCGGCAATGGCAAGCATCTGCAGTTCGCCCATACCATAGACCAGCAGGTCAGCGGGCGCATCGGCGAGGATGGACTGGCGTACCTTTTCAGACCAGTAGTCATACTGGGCAAAGCGGCGCAGTGATGCTTCTATGCCTCCGATGATAACGGGAACATCGGGGTACGCTTCCTTGAGCCGGTTGGTGTAGACAATGCATGCCCTGTTTGGCCTCAGCCCGGCTTTATTGCCCGGTGAGTAAGCATCGTCATGGCGCAGTCGCTTTGATGGAGTATAATTGCTTACCATTGAGTCGGTGTTCCCCGCGCTTACGGCAAAGCACAGGCGCGGTTTTCCAAGTTTGGTGAAGTCTGCAATATTTTCCCAACCCGGCTGTGCAATAACACCTACCCTGTACCCGGCATCTTCAAGCACCCTGCCTATGATGCTGGTGCCAAACCCCGGGTGGTCTACGTATGCATCGCCGGTGACGATGATAATATCGAGCTCTCCCCAGCCTTTCCTGTGTACCTCATCAGGGCTCATGGGGAGGAATCGGGGAGTATGGTTTTGTCCTGTGGTCCTTTCTTTTCTTGCCATGGTGTATCTTAGAATCTTAATTAGAATCTTAAAAAGCCCCGGGACATCTTCAGTGACATCCCTATCTGACCGTTCACATCGTCAGAGGTGCTGGTGCCGTGTCCGGGGTAAAGTGTCTTTACATCAAGCTCTGTAAGCTTGCTTATGGATGCGGTCAGTGCGGAAGGACTTCCTCCTTCAAAATCAGTGCGCCCAATGCTGCCGTCGGGAAAAACCGTATCCCCGGAGAACAGGCTCTTTGATGCGGGCTCATAGAGGCAGATGCCCCCGGGTGTGTGGCCCGGCGTGTGTATAACTTCCAGCTCCTCGTCCTCTCCTATCCTTATCTTCTGCCCGTTCTCAAGCAGTATGTCCGGCTCAATATGCGGTGACCTGCGTCCAAAGAGGGATGCTGCATTAACATCATCATTTTTGAGCAGGGGCGCATCATCAGTGTGGATGGCTACCTTTGCACCGCTCTTTTTTGCTATTTCCCCTGCAGCAGCGGTATGGTCAAAATGGCAATGGGTGAGTATGATAAGCTCAATTTCTTTGATATCTGTTTCCTTCTCAATGGCAGCTATGAGCGCAGATGTGTTAATTCCTGTATCCACCAGCACCTTTGCATTGATGAGGTACGAATTGGCATCGTAAAGGCCTGCGTTGAAATGTTTGACTTGCATGTTCGTTTAAACTCCTGGATATGAGTGATATTAATTATATGGGTGGTCAATGGGGTAATGGTAACAAGGTTCAGATGCCAAATACCTTGCGTGTATTTCGAACTGTCGATATGGCTACTTCGGATGCATCTATTCCCTTCAGGGCGGCTATCTGCGGAACAGAGTCCGCTACGAATGCAGGCTCGTTCCTGCCCTTCCTGGGTGACAGGTAGGGACTGTCCGTTTCTATGAGCATGTTCTCAAGAGGCAGGTGTTTTGCTATTGAGCGATGATGCCCGGAGAAGCAGACCAGCGTGGGGACAGATACGAAATGACCTGCGTCCACGATCTCCCGCATAGTTTCCAGGGAGCCTCCGTAGCAGTGAAATACCACGGTGTCAAGGTCATGGCTAAGTTTGAGGGCGATGTCCTCGGCCTCCCTGCCGTGGATAACAAGTGTCTTGTTATACTTGCGGGCAATGTCTATGACCTGCCGGAACACTTCTATCTGCCGCTGACGGCCGCTCTCAGTTTCACAGTAATGGAAATCAAGCCCCGCTTCGCCGACTCCCACAGCCCTGTCAATGTTCCTTTCTATCTGGGAGAGTATCTGGCTGATCTTCTCATCGCTGGTATCCGGGACCATCTGGGGATTGAGCCCTAAGGTGGCATGGATGAAGTCGTATTTTTTTGCAAGCTCAAGTGAGGCTGCATTGGTAATGTAATCCACTCCGGAATTTATCATTGCGATGACACCTTCCTGCCTGGCTCTTTCAATGGCCTCACTGCGGTCACGGCTGAACTTTGGAAAATCGAGGTGGCAGTGGGAATCGATTATTTCATATTGCATATATAGGCCTTCAGGTTCTGGCCAGTTAGTGGCAGGTATCTGCCATTAAACCAGATATAAAAAAGTACAATTACTCTTATCCTTAAGGCTTTTCCGGGATAAGAGCATGTGTCCTGACTTTCTGTGGTGCAGTTATTACTGCATGCTCCAGAGCTTTTTCTTTTCAAGCAGGAGATTGATGGCTGTAACAAGCGCGTCCACTGAGGCTGTCACGATGTCAGCACTTGCGGAGTGCGCGGTTACCACGCGCCCTTCTTCATCCTCCACGCCAATAGTGACCTCAGCAAGGGCATCACTGCCACCTGTGATAGCCTCTATCCTGAAATCGCGGATCTTTATTTTGGTGTAACCATCAAGCATGCTTGCGACTGCCTTGAGTGAGGCATCAATGGGTCCCACACCAAAGTTCGAGGCAGTGACCTCACGATCGCCCACTACAGCCCTCACTACTGCTGTTGGCGTTGTGAGGTTGCTTGTCATCACTGAGAACTCTTTGAGCTTGATAGTCTCATGCCCGAGATTCTTGCCAAGGACTGCCGAGGCTACAGCATGAAGATCAGCGTCGCATATACGCTTGCCGCGGTTTGCGATTATCTTGATCCTGCTGAGTATCTCGTCCAGTTGCTCTTCGGTGGGCTGGATACCGATATCGCAGAGGGATTGCTTGACAGCATGTTTGCCTGCATGCTTTCCGAGCACTATGCGCCTCTTGTGGCCCACCATCTCAGGTGTCATGATGCCCGGCTCGAAAGTATCTGCCTTTTCAAGGACGCCGTGGGTATGTATGCCGGACTCGTGGGCGAATGCATTGTCTCCTACGATGGGTGTGTTGGGAGGCACGTGTATGCCAGTAAAGTTCTCTACCATCTTTGAGGTTTCGAGCAGGTACTCCGTGTTGATGTTGGTCTTTGCACCGTATATGGACTGCAGGCACATTACGACCTGTGCAAGGTTCGCATTGCCCGCACGCTCGCCAATGCCGTTGATCGTTACCTGGACCTGGCTTGCACCGGCCTCTACAGCCATGAGGCTGTTGGCGACTGCAATGCCAAAGTCGTTGTGGCAGTGAACGTCAATGGGCATGTTGACCTCTTTGTGGATGTTCCTGATAAGCTCATACATTCCGGATGGTGACATTATTCCTACTGTATCGGGAACGTTAATTATGTCGCATCCTGCTCCTTCAACAGCTTTGTACACTTCTATAAGATAGTCAAGATCAGTCCTGGTGGCATCCATTGCAGAGAACATGCATTTTATGCCGTGGTCCTTGATGTATTCCACGGTGTCCACGGCCATGGTGACGACCTCTTCGCGCGTCTTTTTTATGGTGTGGATCCTCTGTATGTCGGATGTTGAGACAAAGGTATGCACCATGTCTACACCACAGTCTATACATGCGTCAAGGTCTTTTCGCAGTACGCGGGCAAGACCACAGACATCAAGACTAAGTCCTTCGCTGGCAATCGCTCTTACATTCTGCTTTTCCCCTTCTGACGAGATGGGGAATCCGGCCTCGAGAACGTCTACTCCGAGTTTGTCGAGTTGCCGTGCAATCTTAAGTTTTTGCTCGTTGGTAAGGGATACGCCGGGTGTTTGTTCACCGTCGCGCAATGTCGTATCAAAAATAGTCTTATGTTTGCCTATAATCGGTTCATCGCTGTAAAAAGCGATCCCTCAGTTGTACGGTTGGGTTCATAATAATCATTCCGGCTTGTAATTAATCATATATAAAGTCTCTGTTAATGTATTTAGTTCTATGTAATGTAAAGTGACAATTCATGTCCTAAGCTGCTTATTCATGTCCTATGCTGCTTTTTACTTCTCCTCTGCCGTGTTATTGTCTATTCTTTCCTGCTGTGCGGAAGCCTTTTATATGAACGTGCGCTTTTAGTGCTGCTCTCAATCACGAGGTTGATACGGCTTTAAGCTGGTGTCACTTTCCGGAGAGGCTTGCCTGAAAAGGCAGGTACTAATATATCATACAATCTCAATA
>NZ_JAUXNK010000026.1 GCF_030682845.1 Methanolobus sp.
CAGGTAGGATCACGGGCTGAAGGATTATCGATCAGGATTGCAGGCGAACCGGATATCTTGTACACATTGAATTTAGGTCTAATGTCTGCTGGATCATTTTCTCTGGACTCGGCAGAATATACGAGACTTATGAAAAGTACAACTAACGATAAAAATAAAAGGATACAAAAAATCTTACTGCGTGTACTTTTAAATTTTTTTATCAAGCTATCACCTGTAGCTTTAAATGCAGTAAAATAATATACTTCCCAATATATAATGCTTATTATTTTAAAAAATATTACTCCTGAAAGTAATACTAACTGCATCGTACTTGAGCAAGAATTCCTGTGATACCTTTATCCTTGTTGTCTTATGGAATTCGGTTTGTAAGAGTCAAAAAAACTCTTTGTTCTAAGTGAGCACTCTTGGTTGCAGAAAACATTCTTATGGAAAAAAATATAAGTAAGTTTTTCTTGCTTACCTGCCAGAACACCTGATATCTCTTTATCCACTTTGTTCCTGCTTGAACTCCATGTACTTGCTTCCAATCTCCTCCGCCTGGGAATCACTCAGCACACTGCGGGACTTCTCAAATATCTCAGACTCTTCCTCTTTAACATGGTGCTCAACTGTCTCTTTTAAGACTTTCATTTTAGCAACCCATCTTTTATCGTCTACAGGAGTCTTCTCTATCTCGGACAGCAATAATTTGGCTACATGGTGCTCCTCATAACCTTCAAGAGCAACCTCTGTAGCTTCCTTTTTGTTCTCAAGCTGCGGATAGTATAATTTCTCTTCCCCTTCCATATGTATGTCCAGTTCAGATTTAAGCTGCATGAAAACGTCTTTGGATTCCTTACTGATCGCTTCATCGAACAATTGCATGACCTTTACATGCTCTTGCTTCAATATATCGTATATTTTGTCCATCAAATTCCCCCTTTACTACTCAACAGAGTAGGAACTGGACAGTTTCAACTCTTATACGCACTTTTGGTTAGCCGGGCAAATTGTGCCAATGTATGGCCTGCGCATAGGCCTGTCCCCTTCCCGGTACTAAGTTTATGTATGTTCTTATTTATCTCTATTCATTTGACCCAATTGTATATTTCCTTTGAAATTAGAAAGGTCACATGAGCTGCCGTTGTAAATACACACGCCTATACCTATCATATAGTGTCACATTAAGTGTCAGTAACAATATGAAGAAGAGCGTATTGGCAAGATTGATGGAACCTTCGTACCTGCTCAGCAGTAAGAAATATACAAGGACAGTTATCAGGTTGGCAACTGACATAAAGGCAAATTCCCTGAAAAGAGAACTCCATTTTGTCCCATGCCGGGCGATCCATTGGCTCAGTGCGGTGTTCACGATGATGATAAAGGCCACAGCGATGGTTATCTGGAGACTGGTGGCACGTACCCCGGGAAGCATACTTGCAAAAATAATACCCAGCAAGGACACAAATATGATCTTCTCTCGCAGGGCACTGTCAAAAAATCTCTTTTCTCTTCCTTCCGCTTCTCTCTGATCAAGGTTCTCCGGAATGGGGTCTGCAGCAAGGGCAAATCCATCTCTTGCATGAGGCAGTCCTTTCAATATCCAAAATGCTGCTACCACAATAAGTGCAGCCCAGGCAACCAGTACAAGTGCGAATGGGGGGTATGCCTTTATCAGGTCGGTAGTGTCCAGCTGGGCTACGTGTATCCAGTATTCCTGAGGTAGTTTGATTAATATCCATATCAAAGCAGTGGCAGTCAGCACCTGCTTCTTTGTCAATGATACCGGATTCCACTTAAGGCGCACCGCTTCGTAGAAGATAAAGAAATATTCAAACGTGTTGGGAAAAAGAAGCAACAATGTTCGTACCTGTGTTAATTCGAACAGCACTACACCCACAAGCCGATAATAGAAAAGGAACCGGCTTATTCCAAATGCATAGTCGTTGGTCCAGTTGCGCATTGTAGAAAGGTATGTAATGGTCAGGTAATATATGTCAAGAGCCTTGTCATAGCTCTGGTATCCTTCAAGTGGCAATGAAGTGAATAGCTGGAATATCGTCTGGTCAATAGTGTCCAGTATCAAGGAGCCTATCACTCCCGGAAGCGGATACCGCGGAATAGCAAGCGGCAGGAAGAAACGGGCCATAATGACGGCCCAGAATATGACCATATCATAAGTGTCAGGCAATTATGTCCCTTACCCAGATTCTAATCCATTCGAAAATGCAAATATCAGTAACACATCTTGTCTTCACTATATACTGTCTGCAGTATACAGCCTTTCTTTCGTGCGGCCAGTACAGGACTGGCCGCATCTGGTCGATTATTAAGACTCTTCTTCAGGCACAGGACCTTTCTTTCTGGAGCGGGACGGTTCAGCCCCTACCCTTCCTGCCGTGGCCTGGCTGCCTCCCCCGGCTCCTCCTTCCGGCATGGATCTGCTGCTGAATTCTCTGTGACTTTCATCGGAAAACCTTTCCTTCTCTTCGGATGTCCGGTCACTCCTGCCGGAGCTTTCACTCTCCTCTTTTTCCCTCTCTAATACTTCACTGCCTTCTTTTACCCTGCTTATTACCTCTGGTACCATATCCACTATGCGGCTGAATGTATGTCTTCCCTTTACTGTCAGCAGGCGGACGTCGTCCTTGGATATTACAACAAACCCAATAGGCTCCATATTCACACCTGCATAGCCTCCGGCCACAAATCCCATCTGGCCTGTATGCTTGTCACGTTCCCCTCCGGCACTTCCAAAGCCGGCAGAAACTCTGATTATCGGCATCACGGTTTTCCCGGCTGAAGTTACAGGATCTCCCACAAGTGTTTTCGTGTCTACGATACTTTCAGTCTCTCTGGCAATTTCTTTCATGATGTCTTCTAATCCCATCTAATACTCCCCTTTACGTTACACTTTTTGTGTATACTTGATATATGTGGTTTCTACTTTAAAAGTGAATCTGAATTGTCGTATTTTATTTATAATGTTCTAGTAATAAGTAATTTTTCCTGTTTTAGATAAAGTTTAGGAATGCTTCGCTCCTACAATCCTATGCCTTCCTTCTCTCACACAGCTGAGGCAAGCTATTTCCTACAGCCGGAGCTAACAGGCAACGGGCTTGGTTCTCGTATCCTTGAGTGCCTTGAGGCGGGCGGAAAAGAACGTGGAGTATCATGCATTCTGGCAGGCATATCTTCTCTCAATGACGGAAGCATTCGCTTTCACTTAAAACATGGCTTCATGCAGTGTGGCAGGTTCCGGAATGCAGGAAAAAAGAACGGAATGTTTTTTGATATTGTCTGGATGCAAAAGGACATATAAAGACGACTAAATCAAAACCAAATCAAACCTAAAAGCTCTCTCTGTAACATTGCCGGTTATCGTGATCAATAAATTGAAAGGGGGATTGCAGTCTCTGTTCAACTAAGGTGTTCTCAACTCGAAATGGCTCACATCAGGAAAATCATGCTGGAATATATTCTTAGCTTCGTTTGTTGTTTCTGCATGCACAGGTACTTCCCTCAATACCTTATTGTTTTCATCCTCCCAGAATCTAACCCAAAAACACATAGTATTGTCCCCCTCCTTTCTTCATTAGGTGTTCAAGTTCTAGAAGAGTCGCATCAGATAGTTGATGCTCTCTACATCTTCGTTTATATAGTCTCTATTGCTAGAGAATCCTATTCTTAATATAGATCCAGCTCCCCCGCGCGTAGACCTATGTGGAATACTATAAAATGATTTTATTTAACTGTTTCCTTGTTGAAATTCACCGGTGCTTTTAATTTGTGGTTGCCTTCAAAGCAATGCCGGAATAATAAGAACATTGCTCAGAAACACCGTATATGGGGGTTGAGTAACATATGCAGGATATAACCGAACCTATAAGTTACTCAATAATGGCTCCTCCCGGGCATAATGCGCAGCCCTGGGAATCCCCGGGAATATTGTCTGGAAGCAGCAGGCATCCACAGATTTTGATGTGCATGAGGTTGCCATGCCTGTTCCAGTGTCTCCAGAAAAGCATATGTGCGAAGTTGTAATATGATGGCCCGGTATCTCTGCAAATCACTTAAGTATCCTTCACTCTAATGTTATATGGGGAACGGGGCCGTATGTAATGAGCACATGCTAGTGGCAGGATTCATTAAAGCATGGTCTTGTTCTACGCAATTTTACGTAGGGGGATGAAAGATAATGGATTACTACACACCGGAAATCTCTGATAATATCTTCTGGGTTGGCTCAAAGGACTGGAACAGGCGCATGTTCGACGCTTTAATACCACTGCCTGATGGCACAAGCTATAATGCTTATCTGGTCAAGGGGGACAGGGGAACTGCCCTTATAGACAGCGTAAATCCTGGTTTTGAGGGTGAGCTCATGGAAAAACTGCACAGTCTTATTGATGTGGAAGCCCTGGATTTTGTGATTATGAATCATGCAGAGCCTGACCATGCCAATGCCATAAAGACTGTAATGGATATTTCCAGCGAGGCCAAGCTTGTAACCACACAGAAAGGAGCCAAAATGGCTCAGGTGTTCTATAAAGTACCCGAGCAAAGGCTTGTGATTGTAAAAAATGGTGACACGCTGGAGCTTGGTGGCAAAACACTGCGCTTCATAGAAGCCCCATGGCTGCACTGGCCTGAAACGATGTTCACCTATGTGCAGGAGAACCGGATACTGTTCTCATGTGATTACTTTGGCGCGCACACAGCAGCCGGATTCTATGATGACGAGGTAGAAGACCTTATATCAGTGGCTAAAAGGTATTTCGGGGAAATAATGATGCCCTTTAAAGCAAAAGGTGCACAGGCTCTCGAAAAGATCAAAGACATGGATATTGCTGTTATAGCTCCAAGCCATGGGCCCATATATAGGAATCCGGAAAGGATACTTGGAATGTACCATATATGGACTGCAGGGAAAACTCAGAAAAAGGCTATTCTTGTGTATGTAAGCATGTGGGGTGCCACGGAAGCAATTGTCAGGTCAATGGCTGAAACCCTTATGTCCGAAGGAATACAGATAAATTACTTCAACCTGCTCAATTCCGATATAGGTGACATCGCCCGGGAGCTTGTGGATTCCAGGGCAATCGTGCTTGGTACTCCCACTGTCCTGGGAGAGATGCATCCGCTTGCAGTCTATGCCACTCACCTGGTGAAGATCCTCAAGCCACCTCTGAAATATGGGGTAGCACTCAGCTCTTATGGCTGGGGAGGAGGTGCTGTCAGGCAGCTCTCTGAAATGCTCAAGCCAACAAAGATAGAAGTGGTAGGCGCAATAGAAATAAACGGCCCCGCTTCGGATGAGGACTTTGCAAACATAGCCCGGCTTGGGAAAGAGCTTGCATCTAGGATAAGATGTTCTTAACAAAAACTAAAAACAACTTTTTTTAAGAGCTCGCGCAGTTTGGTTAAAACCTAATCTCTAAAAGAGCAAATAAGATAGTAGGAGGCATAACCTCCCCATCTTTTAAGTTCTTACAACTCAGAGAGTATCGTTGTCTTCCTCATCCGGTGTAATGGTTGTATTAGTAGCTGGCTGGTCGCTCTCTACTATTATATCTCCCTCTCCAGTGGTTTCAAAACCTCTGTCTTCAGCAGTTATGTTGGTTTCATTGTCTGCCGGGACAGTTGTTTGAGTGACTGTCTGATTATCAGCCTCTGTGCCATCTTCCATTCCAGGCTCCACTATTACTGTACCTGATGTGAAGAAGTCCTCTTCGGAACTGTAATCAAAGGTTCCTGCTACATCGAATATGTAACTGAATGACTCTCCCGGACCGAGTATGCCAGAATTGAAGAAATCATCATCCGATGTAATCGTGACATCATCCTGACCAGTGTTTGTCCACGTTACGGTGTCTCCTATCATGACCCTTATGGTTTCCGGATCGAATCCGTCTTCATTAACCATTACCTCTGTAGTGTCAATGACATCGTCATCAGTCTGTTGATCATCTGTAGTAGGCTCTGTAGGCTCAGTTGTTTGATCGTCTGTAGGAGGTACAACAACCGTGTCATTTACTCCGTCGTCGGTACCTGTGTCTGTACAACCGATTGCAAAGAAAGCAACCAGCAGGACAGCAAATGATATTATTAATCCTTTTCGCATAAATTAACCCCCAGTTTATATATTGTGTAACTTTGTCATCTTTCACCCGATCTCCTATCGCAGATGAACTGAATAGGCATCTGTTCAGTTGAAAGTAGTATATATGAAATGAGCCTTTATCGGACCGTGGTCACAAACGATAGCAGCTCCTTTATCATCTGTAATCTACTCCCATGTTATATTCATTTACATTATTGCCCCCCATCCGTGCATCCGAAGGCAAATAGAATACCTATCAGTGTTGCACATCTTTCTAATGCTTTTAGCATTAATACCCCCTTATCATAGTTGTATGGTAATTGTAAGTTATAAGTCTTTTTATTCGTATGTTGCATATTTTGGTATCAATATTTCGAACTTTAATTACTTTATGCTAAATATGTTCTTTATCCGGAAACTTAAAAGTCTGCCCTGTATTACACTATGATTCATGTTCATGCATCCTCGATTCTTTCAGAAAACATTGTTATCGAAAAAGACTTATCCAATTGGGTTAAAACTATTTTTGACGTTCTTACATGGGAGTAAAATAATGGCTGATAAGACCAATAAAGTGCCCGAAACTATTCCGGGCCCATATTATGTGGATGAGGAATGCATTGCCTGCGAACTATGCGTGGACGCTGCTCCTGGAAATTTTATGATGACAGATGACGGCACACATGCCTACGTTTATAAGCAGCCGGAAAACGATGAGGAAATAGCAGCCAGCGACGATGCGATGACCAGCTGCCCGGTAGATGCAATCGGGAAAGATGGTTAATTCTATCTGCTTGCAGCGAGCAACAGAAATAATCCATTATGAGATTATATGATCCTGCTTGACCTTGTAAAACAGCAAAGCGGATGCAAGAGTCACTGAAATGCTGTTAGCTGCAATAAGTGCAGGGTCGTTGATCATCAATCCATGTACCAGCCAGAATGTCATGCCCGTGGTGGAGCATAGAAGCATCATCAAGGATATGTCCTTGGTAGACTTTGTCTTAATTGCTTTGATGAGTTGAGGAGCAAAAGCTATCGTTGTGAGTGTCCCTGCGATGTAACCTATCATAGTATCCTGTCTGTATTGTTTTTTATTGTTTATCGGCTGTATATTGCCTGTGGTGATTAATACCTATGTATGGGAGTATCAGGCACCACAACGGTCCATTTATATGGCCTGTTTTGAAGATCTTCGTTCAGGCGCTACTATGATAAAAAGACTTAAATGATAACCGGGCCAGTGCTATACATGGTCCTCTTATTCATGGTTGCGTCAGTCGCAGTGATCTTTCTATTTATGGGCATGGTTATTGCCTTTGTATTCAGGCAACAGGCAAAAGTAAATAGCAGGTTCCCTCCGGGGCGCTGGAGGGGAATCTGGATAGGTATCGGGCTCATTTTCGGTGTACTACTGGGAATGGTCCTTGCAGTTGCTTTTGATAGCAGAGCCCTTGTCGGTATGGGGCCGGCCATTGGCGCAGGTCTTGGGCTGGCAGCAGGTCATATATTTGAGAAAATGTATGGTATGGATGCTACACCGCTGACACCGGAGGAAGCAAGGCATAGGAAAATATCTTTCATTATAGTATCATTGTTCGTGCTCATCGGACTTTTGCTTGCATTGCTGTCTGTCCTTTAGAATTGTGTATTCTTTAAGACATGCTCACATCTATGGATGTTGAGCCAATCCTCTGCATGTCGCTGTCCAGCAGGGTCACTACAATAGAATAAGTGCCGGCAGATATGGTCCCAAGATGATTGGAGTAATTAACTCCTTTTGAGACTTCACTATATGGGGGGACCGTTATATCTATGGGGAAACGGAAGCATTCCAGTTTGTCCCCTGTGTGCTTTCCAATGACCTCGCTCAGAACGATATAATCCTTTTCTTCCGGTGAAGGATTTGCCACGGTGAAATAAACCGACATCGTGTCATTTGGAGTTGGTTCACGCTCTGCTATCAGGTCTGATCCCCGGGCTATGTAGTATCCTTTTCCATACTTACCGTCAAAACGCAGCAAGCCGATATCCTTCATGTTGGTCCTGTTCACAAAAGTGAGGCAACTGTATCCATGATTGCTGTAATCTGTCATATATATTGATCCTGCAGGAGTGCTGACGGGCGCATCTTCAAGCATCTCAATAGTGAATGCCATGTTTGTGGGCATTATATTGCCAGCCAGCTTTTCGTTGAAATCTTCCCATCGTATGGGTACGGCGATATATCCGCCCACTGCTCCAAAGAGACCTTCAGTGATAGCTCCGCTTGGATCAGTGAGATATATGAATTCTTCATTGTATCCAACTGCCAGGAGGGCATGACCCTTCTTTGCGTATCCGGGAGTAGAATACTGAAAAGCCATTAGTACTGGCTGCCCTCTGTCTATGTTGCTTCTTACCATTGAATTGAATTGCTCAATATCGATGGTTTTAAGGCCATTGCCCCATACCGTCTTTTTGATTTCAAGGAACTGATTCTTCCTTAAGTATTCCTCAAGCGCATGGTCAAAAGGATTGTACTGACCCGCAAAAGTCTCATTATTGCCCGAATTGAAATGCAATGCAATTTTCCAATGATCCAGATGACGGTTATTGTAATCGGACATCATGGCAAGACAATAGTAGAGACACCAACTGGTATCACCCTGGTTATAGTAAGGCACATTCAGGACTGTCCCGTTCCTTCCTTCATATATGGGACCGCTCTGGATGGAAGCATCTGTGACCGGTCCACCAGAAATATATCCAGTTGAAGCGACATTGAATGACACTATCAATATAATGCATATAGCTTTCGCTATTAGTTGCAGATTCTTTCTCCGAATAATGACATGGACCCCCCGGTCCGCTCATACTCCGTTACCTGTTAGCCTTCATCCGATGCTGATGACAGGTTCCTGTCCAGATTACAATTGTACATACCCTGATTTGTGCAGCATGGATGAATATTGCAGAATTCTCTCCCCTCTATATAAACATGTCTGAGCATAGCGATATCATCATTCTTATAATGATGAGTGACTCGGGTTATTCATGTCCTGTAAAGCATTATTCCATTATCTGCACAAGGGATTTGCGAGTACGTGGCTTCTTCATTTAAATATCTATTTTAATCATTTCTGAATATTTATACAGATATCTATAATTACTATAAAGTTATATACAGTTCCTGTTATCCAGTTACCATAGAGTGTCCGATTTGAACCTGCGGATGCTTTAAATAATTAAGATATGTCTCCATCTCCCAGACCCCGGATACTCGTAGTAGACGATGAACCAATGAACGTAGAGTTACTCCAGGCTTATCTTATTGCCGATTATGAAATAATTCCTGCATACTGTGGTTCTGACGCCCTGGAGCTTGTTTTGAGGGAGA
>NZ_JAUXNK010000029.1 GCF_030682845.1 Methanolobus sp.
CCCGGTATTTCATAAATGAAGAAAATTGATTCAATCGTATATATTTTGTGGCTTCACTAATTCAAAATAGGTTCTCTAACTTTTCTTTAAACAATACTGGAAGTGCTAACAAAAATATAAAATAGAAAAGGGGTTTTTTAACCCCTAATATCAAGCCTCGAACGGGATTTGAACCCGCGACCTCGTCCTTACCAAGGACGCGCTATACCCCTAAGCCATCGAGGCGCAGAATGAATGAGTGCTGGGGGTGCGAATCCATAATATACAGAATCGATTAATAAGTTTTCGGTTGGGGGGATATTGGGTTTATAAGCACCAGCGGGAATCCACCGGAAAACGCTCGTTGATCCACATGAGCACACTATTGTTGTGTACGATGCGGTATGAACGAGAGAGAACGGTGCAGGCGTCGAAGAGGGGCTCGTGCCCGATAAGGTCGATGCTCTCAAAATCCCTGCGGGTTTCTATGTTATGGTCGCGGAGGATCCTTCCTATGGGGATGTCGGCTTTCATCATATCGCAGCGCACACCCTCTGGCATCTTCTCCAGAGGAGAAAGGGAGCGTGCGTACACGTAAGGGACATCACCCGAGGTAAGTGTTACCACGCGGTCATTGATGTCCGCGCCCACAGCTACCCCGAAGATCTGCGCCATGCGCTCGTCGGCGGGGATAACGTACTGGTACTCAGTCACAACCGCTGTGGGGTGCCTGGTCATTATCTCCAGCAGGAAGGTCACGGAGCCGTCCGTGCCGGCGCACACCCTCAGGCAGGTAGGGATATCAAAGCTCTTCAATTTTTCAAGGAAATCCATGATAAAATGCCCAGGTAAAAAATTGAAGGATTTTATTCAGAAACACTCTTCTTTGCCTGCTTCAGACGCTCTTTTGCACTGTAGCCGGTAGCCTTTAAAAGGAAATCCCTGAAACGCTTATTGGAATCCAGGATAAGGTTGTCATCTTTGAGCGTTGTATCGGATACCGTCTCGACAGCCATATTCTTGCCTTCCACCCATACAGTAAGTGTAGACAGTATGCCGTATGAAGTGACAAGTTTCCTGCCGTCGCGCCTGACCTCGGAAGGGAATATCTCCTTCATGCATTCTTCTAACCTGTCAATATCAGGTGCAAATCCTCTTTTCAACTTGTATTCCTGCATTTCAATCACATCATATAACCGGCTTAAAATGAATAAATGTACCGGTAGACAGGCAGGAACAGCATTTATTGAAAACCATTAACCATATCCATTATTGGATATGATTTACCATCATTTTCGAAAGTTATTAATCATGAAAATACAGATATATCTATGCAGGTCCATTGGAACAGGGAGTGTCTTGAACAGAACAGCCAGGTCTGGATAAGAATGCAGGATAATCTTTAAACAAATGGGGAAGGAAACTCCATCCTGGAGGTGAACACGGCCCCTGTGGGACCTTTTCACTGAAATTTCTGCACAATCATTTCCCAGGGAGAGGTGTTAGATGAGAAGAAAAGATATATGGGTTTTATCATTAGTGTGCTTCCTGATGGCTTTTTCTGCCTTCACACTCGGTTGCACTGAAACACCCCAAGGATCAGGAAACGATACTATCCTTGAAGATAACGTAACGCCAGTAAATGGAGATACTGAGGCAACTTCCACAGAGATATCCGACGAGAACATAGCTGATATTAGAAATATCGAATGGCAGTGGACAGGGCTGGACGGAGAAGGACCAGGAAGCCAGTTGCAGGTACCTGATCCGGAAAACTACAATATTGTATTCCTGGAGGATGGTATATACTACTTCAGGGCAGACTGCAACACCGGAAGCGGGGACTATACAATGGAAGGTAGCAGCTTGACACTGGAGCCCGGAATGATGACGCTTGTAGCATGCGACGAGGAATCACTTGATAGTGGATACCTTGCATCGTTGGCCAACGTGACATCTGCATCAATTGAAGATGGACAGCTTATCCTTTACCTGGAAGAACAGGAGAGCAGGATGATCTTTAAAAATGCGCAAGAGCTTGGTGAATTCTACTAAAGTCAAACTCCCGGCCCAAAAGCATTGAGAAGGGAAGATTAGATTTTCATTACCATCTTCCCCATTTCACCTACAAGGCGCACCTGGGGGACTTTCAACACCAGTATACCACCAAGTTCTTTCATCTCCTTCCCGGAAGGAGTCGGCCTCTCATGACCCATAAAAGGCAGGTCGAATTCAGGATTGCTCATGAACTGGTAGAGCATAACCTCTGAAGCCCCCTCAACAGCCGGCAGGATGTACTGTATTGTTTTAGGATTAATGAATTCCGGGATGACCCGTATCCATACTCTCAGCCATTTCTGTTGTGCGATCTCTATGGACCTGCGAAGCAGAGCAACATAATTTGTACTGCGCTCTTCAGACATCCCCGTAAGAACCATAATTCCCTGAATATCTTCCAGGGGCGCCTTTATCTCAAGCACAAAACCCTCCACAAAAGGAAAGGCTTTCTCAAGCACATCTGGTTTCATACCATTGGATTTCAATATGACCTTCTTGCCAATGCCCGCAAGTGCCTCTATCAGTGGAAGCATGTCTTTTTGAAGCGTCGGCTCAGCCCCTCCCAGATAGACATTTTTGGTTGTGGACTGCTTTGCAAAGTTTACAACATCCTCAACAGACCACTCCTTAAATGGCTGGTGTATGTGCACGCAATACGGACATTTCATATTGCAACCTGCAAATTCCACCCGGATCTGCCCCAGTGCATCAGATAGATCGATCAGTCTCATGAGAATTCTTCCTATTATCAGAAAGGTGCACATAAAAGAAATCCTTATCTATATAGATACGCGCCTGAAGGCCCAGGGATAAGCTACAGCGAATATTATTTATCCGGCGCACACCATCAACCATCAGTTAAAGGTGATAGCATTGGTAAGAAAATTGCAACTTGAAGACCTGGAAAGAATAAAAAATGAAGCTGAGGGTAACGAGGAAGCAAGCGAACTGGAAGGGCTTTACGATCTTATAATACCCCCGGGTACTCCGTCCTACATCGTTTATGACCTTGTTGAAGAGTTCGAGCTTGAACCGCTCCAGAGAAGGATAAAGGTCAACATCGTAGAATGTGACGAAAGGGAACTAATAGTGCTACGCGGGACGCTGGAAGTGGTCCAGGCCGCTGAGAAATTCCTGCATGAAGAACTTACGGCATGGGTAAACAGTGATAACTGAGGCTGCTTTAACTTTTTTACCGCCATCAAGACTTTAAGACTTGCATCTTCAGGCATCGATCCCAGTGATACAGTCCTTCAGGAAATCAAATACTGTTGCCCTGCGGTCGCCATAAAGTATATCCAGTTTACGGGTATTATCGATTTTCCCAACCACTGCAGCCATAATCCCCACTTTCTCGAATATGCGGAGGCATTCGGCGGCATTCTCCTCCTTTGAAGTCAGGATGTATCCTGTCGCCGGATATATCTTGAGCCACTGCTCAAAGTCCACACTCTCAGGACAGGGGATCAGACCCAGGTCCACGGAAGCTCCTGTCTTACTGATCTCACAAAGCATACCCAGAGTGCCGATAGTACCAGGGTTGCTGATATCTTTGCCTGCGGTCACAAGCTTCTTCTCACCGATTTCCTGCATCACCATGAACCTTTCACGGACTACAGCAGGCTCCTTGAATGAAGTAGTGTCCCAGCTGTAGGGAGAGTTTGTCCCGACCCTGCCATCCATATCATAAGCTGCAATGATGACATCACCTGGTTTTGCGGAGTCACTGCGAATCACACAGCCTTTTTTAGCTATGCCAATAATAGCCACAGCAAGCGAATTATATGGAGTGTCGGGGTGCATATGCCCTCCCACCATAGGTACGCCGAACTTTTTTATCCCGTCCCTGATGCCTTCCATGATCTCTTTAGTGGACTTCGGATCGCTTGAAGACATGATATTGACCATTGCAAGCGGTCTTCCACCCATGGCCGAGATATCATTGACATTGACAACAACGGAAGTATAACCTGCCCACCAGGGACTCTTGTTCGCAATCTTACCCCATATGCCATCAGCTGCGAACAGAATCACATCGTCGCCACCGATATCAATTACAGCAGCATCGTCCCCGAAGTCCACAACGGCATTATCGTATTCACTGCGGACGGTCTCAAAGACA
>NZ_JAUXNK010000035.1 GCF_030682845.1 Methanolobus sp.
CAAGGGGTCTTATGCGAGAGTCCATTGTTTCTGTGACGGGTACCGTCAAGCCGGAAGCAAAGGCACCGAATGGCTACGAGATCATCCCTGAAAAGATAACCCTGCTCAATGAGGCGGATTCCCCTCTGCCAATGGACACTACAGGAAAGGTTGATGCCGACCTGGATACCCGTCTGGACTCAAGGTTCATGGACCTGAGAAGGGAAAGGACCACCGCGGTCTTCACTATAAGGCACGAGGTCCTGAAGGCTGTCAGGGGCTTCCTCTCTGAAGACGGTTTTGTGGAAACATCTACTCCCAAGGTAGTGGCAACGGCAACAGAAGGCGGGACATCACTCTTCCCGATCACTTACTTTGACAGGGAGGCCTTCCTTAACCAGAGCCCGCAGCTCTTCAAGCAGATGCTTATGTCCGGCGGACTGGACAGGGTGTTTGAGATAGGCCCCATCTTCAGGGCTGAGGAGCATGATACGCGCAGGCACCTCAACGAAGCAACATCCATTGATATCGAGGCAAGCTTCTGCGATCATTTTGACGTAATGGAGATACTGGAGAACATGGTCGCTTACGTTTATGAGCAGGTCGTCAGCAACTGCTCAAAACAATTGGGGGTTCTCGGGGTCGAACTGAACGTTCCACAGACTCCTTTTATGAAGATAACATATGATGAGGCCCTCACCATTGTCAATTCTTACGGCGAAGAAACCCTGAAATGGGGTGACGACCTCAGCACTCTGTCCGAACATACAATTGGTAACCATGTATTCACAGAGACAGGCCAATCACACTATTTCATCATAGACTGGCCCACCGAGGTAAAACCTTTCTACGCAAAGCCTTACGAAGACAAGCCTGAGATCTCCAAGTCCTTCGATATGATGCACAGGACAATGGAACTGTCTTCAGGTGCACAGCGTATCCATGACCCGCAGCAGCTCAGGGAGCGTATCGAATCCCAGGGACTTAATCCGGAAGGTTTTGACTTCTACCTGAGGGCTTTCAGGTATGGTATGCCTCCTCATGGCGGATGGGGTATCGGATGTGACCGGCTGGTCATGACGATGCTGGGTGTTGAGAACATCCGTGATGTTGTGCTCTTCCCCAGAGACAGGCGAAGATTATCTCCGTGATCCCGGGCTGATACCCATGAAGGAAAGGAACACTGGCGGGGAGAACCCCGGAAAGAAGGCTGCAGGCATTGCAGCCGCAGATCTGGTAAAGGATGGGATGGTCGTGGGCCTGGGTACAGGCTCCACCACAGCTTACACAATAGCAGAACTTGGAAGGAGGGTCAGTGAAGGACTGGACATCATTGCGGTGGTTACATCCTACCAGTCCGAAATGCTTGCTATAGAGGCAGGCATCACTCTTACAACTCTTGCCGAGCATCCTGTGCTGGATATTGCCATCGATGGCGCTGACCAGGTGGATGCATCGCTTTTCACAATAAAAGGCGGTGGAGCCGCTCATACTCGTGAGAAGGTTGTTTCAAGGTCTGCAAAGCGCTTCGTGATAGTTGCCGACGAATCCAAGGTAAGCGAAAAACTGGAACACTACGTACCTATTGAAGTTCTCCCCTATGCGAGGGAACTGGTAGCAAAGCAAATAATGGAGCTCGGTGGCAAGCCTGAGCTTCGCATGGCTGCAAGAAAGGACGGTCCGGTAATAACGGACAACGGGAACTTTGTCATTGATGCAAGTTTTGGCACCATCAGTGATCCGAAACAACTGTCTGCGACGCTGTCCCAGCTCACTGGCGTTGTGGAGCACGGGATATTCACCAATGTGGATGAAGTCTACATCGGTAAGAAAGACGGCTCTGTAGAAGTAAAAAAGTCTTAAGGAGAATAAGGCCCTGATCCGGGATCAGGACACTTTCTCATTTTCAAAAGGACAGGCGCACATTTCAAATAATGCGTCTTCTCCTGTGCGGGAACCTCGTGTAATGAGTATATCGCCTCCCTGGATAACAGTTCGCTTATTGGGACGGTAGACCCATTTGTCCCCTCTTTTGATGGCCATTATGTACATGCCTGTTTCGGTTTCAAGCTTGAGCTGGCCAAAAGTCTTCCCGACTATGGGTGAACAGCTCTGGACAACGAGTTTTGTAATTATCTCGTCAGACTGCCTGATCGCAAGGGTGATCACCGGGTGCAGGTCAATATCCCTGAGGACGGTATCCGCAATCATATATGCGGCATCGGATATTGATTCAGTTGCATGGGCCAGATGCAGTAGCCCTCTGAGCTGATTAACATCCGGAACATGTTTTGCGGTTTCAAGCACCCAGTGCTGAAGGTCATTCTTCATGGCATCGAGTTCCCCCTCAAGTGCCTTAACCTCAAGAGCTATGTCCTTGTTGTCGAACAGGAGTGCAGAGTAGGCAAGTCCCACCGAGAGCTCGCTCATGTTCTTCATCTCAACGATTATATCCACTGCTCTCTCCAGGTCTATGAGGAACCTTTCATGCTGCACTTCCCTTGGCAGATATTTGCGGTTTGCAGCCAGCTCCATGAAGATGGGTACGCCTTCGTCATGTCCGCGTGCAAAGAGCACGTCATCCTCTCGTACCCTGGTGGCATGATTGGGATCGTATATCCACTCGTCCTGGCGACGGATGGCAATTATCCACATGCCTGTTTCTGTGTCGAGTTCTATGTCCTCAAGGGTCCTGCCTGCAATGGGTGAATCCTCGCTGACAGTCGCTCTTGCAATAGTCTCTTCCGCTTCCCGAAGTGCCAGTTTCAGTTCCATGGGTATTCCCATTTCCAGGAGGACTATCTTTGCAATGTCGCCTGCAGCGCTGGAGATATTCCCGGATGCACTTGCAACCTGGAGAACACCTGACATCTCCTCTGCTTCCTCCACACGCCTTGCGCTTAACATGGCAGCGATCTTCATGTGATAGTCGAGCGTCTCCAGCTTCTCTTCAAGATTGAGGACCTCTTCTGCAATATCTTCGTCATCGTACACCATTGCAGAGTAGGCGAGGTCCACCATCAGTTCGGATGTGTTCTTCATCTCTATAAGGAGATCCTTGAGATTGCGGGGGATATACTTTATTACCTTAGGGCTCATAATTTTTCTACCGGCTGATTATTACTATTTCTCATGTATTCTTAGTGTTTTTAAATCTTTGCTAGATGAATCCAAACAGATGCATTGTCATAAATATGCCAATGACGCCTATCAGGTCTCCAAGCGTCGCTATAAGGGGGATGACGGTGTCATCAGGGTCGGCTCCGAGGCGGTGTGATACAAAGGCTATCGTGACAGTCGATGAGAACACGATGATAAGCTCAAAGGTACCTGCTATGAGGCATAACATCATCAGGGTTCCAAGATCCAATCCTATCCCAAGTATCGCCCCTGTCATCCATACTACTACTGCCAGGAAGGCAAAAGCGCACTCGCCCACTATAAAAGCTGCAATCACACTATTACGTACGACCGGACTATGGCGCAGGTTACCTCCAAGACCCATGTGCAGGGCCGATGAAAGGCGTGCTCCCAGCATGCTGCCGGTATCACCGCCTATTTTAATGAGTGCAGGTATGAGGAGCAGTATTATCGGCATTGCTATAAGGTTCTCGATCCGCAGGTTGAGCAGCTGTCCGGTGAGTATGCCTATGATCGAGGTGAAGAGGATTATGGGAAAGCTCCTCCCTACTATCCCTCTCACAGTATAGTATGTCACAGGGCAAGCACCACCCTTGCGGCTATGAATATCATCAGCATGGAAACGATATCCCCTATAGTGGCAATGGCAGGCGTGACCACATTATCCGGGTCAAAACCGAACCTGAACATTCCAAGGGCAAGAAGGACCGCTACAAAAGAAAGGATAATTCCCGAGGAAACACCCGCAATTACAGCTATGAGTGTGAGTGTCAGCGCACCGGCGCTCTCCAGCCCGAATGCGATGGTGATGTAGTGTCCCATTATGCCAAGTATGAAGGACATTATGGCACTGAGGAGCAGGGAGCCTGATACGTTGTTGATGAGTTCGGGATTGCGTTCTATTTTAGTGATAAGGCCCATGTGGATGGCACTGCCAAGCCTGGACCCCAGAGTGGAGGAGATATTTCCCCTCATCCCAAGCACTGCCGGAGCTATCACTATAAGTCCAGGTATCATCTGCAGTTCATCGGTCATGCCTGAAAGGATAATGCCTGAGGTGACTCCCCCGAATGTCGCTATGAGCTGAAAGGGCAAAGCTTCGCGTACTATTGACCTGACACTTGCAAAATCGCCAAGATACTCTTTGACAAATTCATTATCATCATTTTCCTCATGACCTGCATGGGAAGGCATAGATGCCTAATACGTTTCGCTCTTATATATAGATACGTCGATTAATATTTTTAACCTTATAATAGCCCATAGCCCGCTTCACGCATATTCCAGTTAGCTGCAGGGAGAGTGCGGATGAAGTTTCTAATTTAAAGAATGACACCCACGATGACCTTGATTAACCTTTGGTACATGGCCAAAATAAAGCTGAATTCTTGGTAATAATAAAAATAGAATCAAGAGACTTCTATATTAGAAATTATATATTATTTTATAAAGTTGTGCTGGCCCCAAACAGTTTGTATTACTTTCCAAAGACTATATATTCTACATAGACCTATTGTTTCATACCTACCTTTAGTATCTGTATTTATTATCTGCTCTCCTGGTCTTAGGAACAGATGATAAATACTCGGATATTGGTGGTATCTACAAATAAGTTGGATATAATACAAAGTGGTCGATATGAAATTCAGAAAACTATTCGATAACGAAGCTGGTGTTTCACCCATTGTTGCAACCCTCGTGCTCATCGTGGTTGCAATCGCCGGTGCAGCAGCAGTAGGAACGATCTTAGGCTCATTCTCAAGCGACGTCTCCAGTGAAACAAGCTCAGAGGTCGCAGCCGCAGGAGCCTCAACCCAGATTGTTGTAGGTGGAAGTACCTCAGTAGCTCCCCTGGCAGAATCCCTCAAATCCGGTTTTGAGAAAGACCGTCCCGGTACCAAGATAGTCGTCCAAGAAGGAGGCGACTCCGCAGGTGTTATAGCAGTAGGCATGGGCGTGCTTGACATTGGCCTGATTTCCAGGGAACTTACTCACGCTGAAAAGGATAAGTACCATGACCTGCAGACACAATGGATAGGAAGCAGTGCTGTTGTGATTATAGGTGGAGAAGAGGTAAGAACAAAGTTCGTTAGCGGGAAGTCCGAGCTAACTAATGCCGATTTAAAAAAGCTGTATGGAGATGCATTCCGTGGCGGTACAACTTATGCTCATAATCTGACTTACGGTAACGCAAGTGTCAGATTAGAGACTGCTTCTGCTGACAATATTACAGTCTACAGGAGAGCTGAAACCAGGTCCGGCCCAGAATACGTATTCTCCAAATATATTGCTGACGGCGACGGTGACTTCATAGCAGGTACTAGGGCAGTGGCAGTAACCGGCGATCGTGGAATGCTAGAGGCTATTGCAAAGGATCCGAATGGACTTGGCTTTGTAGACTTCAGATTTGCACTTGAAGCTGAAAAGGAAGGTATGGATATCCATTTCATTGGTGTGAAAGACGATACCTGCGCTATTACCTCAGGCTGTGTGAAAGATACCAAGCATATGATGTCACATGTAAAAGGTGCTCTTAACGGGAAAAAGATGAGTGACGGCACGGAAATGTATCCACTGGGCCTTCTCAACAACATGTACATGGTCACCAACGGCTGGCCAAGCTCTACTGAAGCCCTGTTCATCAATTATGCACAGCAACCTTCTTCAATGAGCCTGTACACCAATGCTGGATACTTCAGCCTTCTGGAAATCTCAGGGGCAGCAGGAAAAGAATCGCACAGCCACTAAGATAGTATACAATGAACATGAGCCGGTTTTCCGGCTCTTTTTTTATTCTATTGAAGGAGAAAACATGAAGAATACTACTCCATCCGGCGTGGGGCTCTTTCGGAAAGGGGGTGTCACGGATACGCGCAAGGTCCAGGTCACGGGGAAATCTACGTTCATAGTTACGCTTCCTAAAAAATGGGTTACGAGTTCCAGGCTGACTGCTGGCACACAGGTAGGATTCTCTTACCAGGACGATGGGTCGGTGTTGCTTGTGCCGCCGGATGTCGGGGAAGAACATCTGGTCAGGAAGATTAGTGCTGACAGGAACATTGAAGCCCTTGAACGGGATATTACTGCCCTGTACGTGCTTGGCAACTGCCACATCATAGAGGTGCATGGCACGGAGATTACAGCAGGGACCAGGGATATGATCAAGAACCTTTGCAAACGGCTTATAGGATTTGAGATTGTGGAGTCATCAGGCAGCAGGATACTCATCCAGAACCTCCTGAACACGGAGGATTTCACCATTGAGAAGGCTGCAAAACGCATGTTCTCCCTTGTGTTCCTGATGTTCGATGACCTTGCCAGGGTACTGGAAGAGAATGATACTTTGCTGTGCAGGGAGCTGGCATCAAGGAGCATTGAGATCGACCGCACCTATTTCCTGGTATCGCGGATGTACATCGGGAAGATGAATGTGAAGAATGTCTCGGTAAAGGATGATCTTAATCTTACCCAGGCATTCTACTACAGGCTTGCTACCGAGGATATCGACCGCATAGGCGACCATATCACAAAGATAGTCTCTCATTTTGAGAATGGTAACATCACGCCGGAGTTTTCTTCACAGATGGCTGAATTGTGCCAGACACTCCGGGATATGTTCAGGGATGCGTTCGAATCGTTCAAACTCGCTGACAGCGAACTTGCAAACAATATAATCTACAGGGGCATGGAGTTGGAATCCGTGATAGGAGCCTTCAGGGAAGGTGCTGACATGGTGACAATTTCCCGCACGGAGCTAATGCTTGACAGTTGTTGCAGTATAAGGGACCATATATCAAAGATTGCAAGGCTATCCATCGAGCTATCACATTTGTGATTGGTCCCCTCTATATATTTGTCTTCTCTACTTGTTTGTCTCCCTTGCCTGCTTTTCTCATCTACTTATTTGTCTCTGTTATCCTCTCCGATTTTCGTTCATCAGTGTGGACGCATATCTTCTTTAATATATACTGCACTTACAGTTTAAAGATGAACGCCGGGATGCCAAAGCAAACCCAAGATGCTAGAGCAGTGTCCCGGAAAAGGAAGATATCATGCTAAAACATATCGTTATGTGGAAACTCAAAGATCATGCAGAAGGAAAAAGCAAAGATGAGAATGCAGCCGCAATGAAAGAGATGCTTGAGTCCCTGCCGGGAAAGATATCTGAGATCATGTTGCTGGAAGTCGGGCACAACATGAAACCCTCGGATGCTGCATTCGATATCGTGCTTTACTCAGAGTTCAGGGACGAAGCGGCACTGTCCGTTTACCAGGAGCATCCGGACCATCTCAAAGTTGCGGATTTCGTTTCCAGGATAAGGGAACAGCGTGTGCTGGTCGATTATATTGTTTAGGATCCTGATCCATAATCTCTATCGTTGGCCGGATGTGCATATAATTGAGACGAGGTGACAAGGAGATCCATGATGCAGGCCTGATGGAGTCCATACTTGATGAGGTGCCGGTCTGCAGGCTGGGATTGTGCAGGGACAATATCCCCTATGTGGTGCCAATGAACTTTGCACAAAAAGATAATGTTATTTACCTGCATGCAGCCCTTGAAGGAAAAAAGCTGGACATTATCAGGGCAAACCCGCTGGTGTGCTTTGAAGTAGACCACAGGACAGAGATCGTATCCCCGGGAGCAGCATGTAACTGGGGTATGAGATTTTACAGCATCATCGGCTGGGGTAATGCAAGTATCATCGAGGATGCAGCAGGAAAAGCCGAGGCATTGCGCATCATCATGGAAAAGTATGCAGGAAGGGGAGACTTCTCCTTTTCTGAGGATTCCCTGGAGAAAGTCGTTGTCATAATGATCCGGATAACTGAGATGACTGGGAAGAAGTCAGGTTACTGAGTCGGCTTTTCTTATTTTACCTTGATGTGTTCTTTGATATCTGTAAAGGCCCGCCGGTCCCCACTATAAAAGTCACATCTAGTTGACCAAAAAGGAATATATACAACTAGTTACATTAAGGGGTTGCTCGTAATTTTCCTGTTGCGGGCATTGAATTTGCACACATGGGCCCGTGGTCTAGCCGGTTATGACATCGCCTTTACACGGCGGGGGTCAGGAGTTCGAATCTCCTCGGGCCCACTTAACTTTTCTAAGGCTTCTGCTATCGTTTCTAACTTCTGTTCTAACACCTTTATACGGGATTCTAGCTCAGAATTATCTCGTTAGTATTATATGGCTAACTTGCCAACATATAGGATAAACACTCATAGTGAACTACTACCGGTTAAAACCGGGGGTCTTCTTGCTTCACGCTGATAAATGCCAAAAAAATGGCTTATGGAACAACAAGCACTCTTTTTTTAGAATATCTAACTACGCTTTCTGCAACACTGCCAAGTAATACACGGCTGAATCCTGTCCTTCCTAAAGTTCCCATAACTATGAGATCTATGTTGTTTTCTCTGGCAAAATCAATGATTCCATCACGAGGGGTCTTTGCACTGATCACCAAAGGCTCCACGTGCACCCCATGACTTTTACCTACCGCTACTACATATTCGGTGGCCTTAAGACCTTCTTCTTTTAACTTATCATCCAATGCCTTTAACCATATATCGCCAAGCATAACGGGGGTATTACCAGAAGGAATGACATAAACGGCTTTAACATCGGCAGCGTTTGCCTTTGCGAGTCCAATACCACAATCTATCGCATTCATGGAGTTTTCCGAACCATCTGTAGCTATCATTATCTTTCTGATTATCGTGCACATGTTATACCCCCAGATCATACTTTAAACAATCATATTTTGTTTCTTAAATTTCGCATTAGATCATTCTCATGAATCATCTTCGTCTTCCAGTACATGGAGTTCGCAATTTTGATGCAGGTCACAGATCACATGGGCTGTCCCGAATACCCTTTCAAGAGGGACCACGAATCCCAGTCCAGTTCCCGGTTTATTAAGACTCACGTCTTCATTGATCTTTTCTATAATGGCATCTGTATTTGCAGACTCAGCCAATGTAAGTACAACTTCTTTTTCCGGTTCAATCAGCATGCCAAGAAGACTCTTGTTCTCATGGACTCCTGTACCGCGCCCAAAGACAATCGTTCCACCCTTGGCACCTGCTTTCCTAGATGCTTTTACAACCTTGTCACCCCACCCTTTTTTCACTATCGTTACTATAAGGACTAGGTCATTTTCATCAGACATTATTTTTACCTCCAATATATCGTATATATACGCCTAAAAGCATTACAAAGATGATGGGTGCCAGCGCTATGAGTGCTATCATACCGAAACCATCAACAACGGGATCCCTGCCCTCCTTGGCTGATGCCACGCCGACAGCCATGGACATGAGGAAAGTGACGGCCATGGGGCCTGTAGCTACTCCTCCCGCGTCAAAGGCAATGGCTATGAAATCCTTATCCGAAAGCCACATCAGCACTATAGCAAGAAGATAGCCTGGTACAATAATGTAAAGGAAGGGAATCCCATACACCAGTTTGGCCATTCCTATGGAAACGAACACTGCTACACTTATTGACAGCGTG
>NZ_JAUXNK010000050.1 GCF_030682845.1 Methanolobus sp.
AATGCTAAGGTAGGCACCGGCAGCATAGATATTTTCTATAAGGCAGACGACGGGGATGCCTGGTTCAAAAAGACAGTTGACCTCAGAGTAGGTTCCAATACTTTTGACAGCAAGGGTACTATCCAGCTTAGCGATATATCCAGCGAACCGGCAGTCTTTATTCCAGGTGACAGGGGCACTGTGAGCTTAACTCTTAAGAATACAGCCACAACCAGCTCTGTTACAATTGACGGGAAGGACTATGACACCAACGCCAGGGTCCAGTCCGCGACTCTGAGGGGAACTGACGGGATCACGGTCATCAGTGACACTTATGCAGGCACAGGTGTCATAGGTCCGGGTGATTCTATCACTCTTAACTATAATATCAGGATAGATGATAGTGTCGAGGATGGGACTTACTATCTGGATTTCTACATGGTCGGTAACTCCCATGCATACAATAACAACTGGAGGATACCTGTCAAGGTAGATTCATCTGCTATCAAGGTCATCCCTTCCAAGCCACTGATCATCACCAATGGAGAAGGTGTTTTTGAATTTGATGTGGCCAACAGTCATCCCAATACTCTCAATTCAGTGAGTGTCAGGCTGGTGTCGGATAATCTCGAGTTCTCTCCCGAGGAATACTATATCGGTTCCATGAGTTCTGATGAGCTTTTCACTATCCAGATCAAAGCCCGGAGTACCGGCACCGGATCCTCAGTTCCTTTGTCTATTGAGGTCGATTACAGGAATGGCATGAACAGCCACAGCAATCAGGTCGGCACACGTAATGCCAGTACCGTGCAGGAAAGCAATAGCAATACCGGCACTCTTGCAGTCACAGCTATCGGACTGGTGTTGTTGTTAGGTCTTCCCGGAATGGTTCTCTACAGGCGCAAGAAACAGAGCAATAAATGATGGGTATGCCTTATGCTGAGCCTGAAACAATCAGTACGGATAGCTCTTGGCAGCATTGGAAGCGCAAAAATGCGCTCGGCCCTGACAACGCTTGGAATAGTCATAGGCGTTGCCGCGGTCATAGCCAATGTCTCCCTTGGGGCAAGCTTTAGCCAGTACTTCACCGAAGAGATAGGTTCGGTAGGCAATAATTTCATTATAATAGAGAGCAAAACTTCCAATCTGCTTCATGATAACGAGCTTGAGCTGGTGAGGGGCACGCCTGGGATAACGGGTGTTTCCCCTGTCAGCCAGCAGGTGGCAGAGGTCAAGTATATTTCCACTATCCGGCAGATAGCTGTGCAGGGTGTCTCAGAAGACTATGAGGAAGTAGCAAATATCCAGATGGAATCAGGAAGTTTCCTCACTGACAATGACAAGTACGTGGCAGTACTGGGACATGATGTTGCATACGAGAAATTTGACAGGTTCATCTCCGAGAAGAATACCATTGAGATGACCTTTGTGAAAGCTAACGGGGAAGTTGTTACCCAGAAGTTCAAGGTAAAAGGCATAATATCAAGCCCGCAGACCTCATTCGTCCAGAGTGGTATTGAACCCGACGTGAGGATATTCATTCCCATTGCCACTATGAATGAGATAATGGGAGAGAATTATTACTGGGGTTTCTTTGCCGCCGCAGAGAGCATGGAAAGCATTTCCGGCGTAACTGATGAAGTGGATCGCAGGCTTGCCAGGAACCTCGGAGTCCCGGCACGTGACCTGGATAACGAAGATGCTAAACCTTATTCCCTTCTCAACCAGGAGGAAATACTGGAGCAGGTCGATCAGTTATCAGGAGCACTCGGATCACTGCTGACGGCTGTTGCGCTGATATCGCTGATAGTTGGCTCGATCGGTATCATGAACATCATGCTGGTAACGGTAACCGAGAGGACCAGTGAGATAGGCATTATGAAATCGCTCGGCTACAAGAACCATGAGGTTCTCTCCATGTTCATTGTGGAATCCATGGTTGTAGGTCTTATCGGTGGCATCTTTGGCACAGCACTAGGAGTTATCGGCGCTTACGTGGTTGTCGGCGCGATGGGCATGCCTCATGTGTTCCCTCTGGATATGATCTTCATCGGAGTGGCAGTATCTATTGTCGTAGGACTTGTCGCGGGTGTCTATCCTGCAAACAAGGCCGCAAAGATGAATCCAGTAGATGCTCTGAGGCATGAGTAAAAGATTCAAAAAATAATGGAGGTAAAATGTTCGATATGTTATATATAGGGCTTCCCTTTCTGATGTTCTTCCTCTTCTTTGGGGTGGGCATCATCGGGACCCTTTTCTGGATATGGATGCTCATCGATTGCGCGACAAAAGAGCCCTCATCAGGCAATGACAAGCTGATCTGGATACTGATCATCATATTCACGCACCTGCTTGGTGCCTTGATCTACTTCCTGGTCAGAAGACCAAAGCGTATACTTGAGTTCGGGGAATAAAGAGCAGGATCTCTGCAGAGTATGCTGGATGCGGCCTGCCTTCTGCCAGGATGTGCCCAGGGAAGGTGAAGCAGATGATGTGCCGCGCCGCCAGCATATCTCTGCCACATATATGGATGGATAAAATGCTTAAGAGAAGTAACACAGCACTCGGTTTAGCACAATTGTATGTAAGTGAATTTGTAGCCGTAGCTTTCAAAAAGCAGACCTATATGAATATACTCTATCTGCTGTTCACATTCCCTCTTGGTACAGCTTACTTTGTATTCCTTATCACAGGTTTGTCACTGGGTTTCCATCTGGTGGGTATCTGGATAGGTATCCCTATTCTTTTGCTTGTTTTCCTTGCCTGGTGGGAAATGGCATCCTTTGAACGCCAGCTTGCCGAATGGCTGCTTGGTCTGAAGATGCCTCCGATGTCCCGCGAGCAGCTTGAAGCAGGTAGCCTGCTTGACAGGTGGATGGCCAGGTTAAGGAATCCTGTTACGTGGAAAGCACTGTTGTTCCTGCTCATGAAATTCCCCATGGGGATATTTTCGCTTGCAGTAGCGGCTTTTATGGTTATACTGACCTTGTTCCTGTTGATGTCACCGTTAATGTATTATGCCGGCTACTCTTTGCTTTTAGATGGGCCTCGCTATGCATTAACGTTATCTTTGGCGGCTTTTTTTACAGGCATTCCGGTAGGATTGTTATCTCTGCATACCATGAACTTCCTTGCAAAGCTCTCTGGAAGGTTTGCAGTATTAATGCTTGGGGTTTCACAGAAAAAAGATGACCCCACGTTGCAGGAATTGTGAGAATATTATCCTGTCTGATATTCTGGAGCCTAATAATCCTTAGAATGGATTATCTTTCGTTCAGCCTGTTGTAAAAATCAAGGATAAGATGCGTTTTCTCATTATCAAGGTTCAGGCGGAAAGTGCGTATTTGTTTCCCGAGGGGTTTCTCAAGAACGATTCCTGTTTTGATAAGAGGAGCGATAACTCTTGCCACACTGGAATGGGACAGGCCGGTTTCCTCTGCTATCCCTGAAAGATAAGTTGATTCATTCTGATGATGTATCAGGTTTTTCAGAACGGTCATCTGGGCTGTCTTTCCAAATATCTCTTCCAGTGCATCCATTGTATCGTACCTTAGATATTCATTGATGGGTTATAAGACTTTCTTTAATTTGGACGACAGGTCTAATTAACATACAACTCTTTGATATTTGGAAAGGTTTTAATAGCATTATCCTGCTATACTTATTCATAGCTTGGGTAGTATCACCATGAATACTGAAAACATTGACCCGAAGATTCTGGCACTGATGGAGCAGAATCCTCAAATGACTGATCAGGAGATTGCCAGGTCACTTGGACTGGATAAAAACCTTATCAGGGAGAGGATATCTTTCCTGTCCGATACCCGTGAGAAAATTCTTATTGTAGATGAGGAGATCGACGCATCAACCGCACTCAAGGTAGCGCTTGAAGCAGAGGGCTATAATGTTATAGAGGCCCTTGACGGATATGAAGGCATCAGAAAAGCAAAGTCTGAAAATCCTGACATAATTCTTCTTGACATTATGATGCCAGGTATGGATGGTTTTGAAGTATGCCAGCTGCTTAAAGCTGACCCGGCTTCCATGCATATACCTATTATAATGCTGACCGCAAAAGGAGAGGTAGACGATAAAGTGGAAGGGCTTGAACTGGGCGCAGATGACTATGTTACAAAGCCTTTCAATCTTAAGGAACTGAAGGCCCGTATCAGGATAGTGCTCAGAAGAGGCATTATCTGAATCTCTTTTTCCAGCTCATCTATTTACATCCCGATCTTATGTGGAACAAAAAAAACAGATGGAGTCTTGTAGTCTTTGCAGTTATAGTGCTGCTACTGATTGGTTCTATCTTTTTTCTATGGATGAAGGCCAATGTTGAGGTGAGGTCCATTGTGGAAGAACAATACCAGACCCAGCAACTCATCCTTACTCAATATGTCTCGTACTCCATCGGGGAACTGCTCAACGAAAGAGTGCTGCTGCTGGAGGTGGTGGCACAGAAGCAGCAGGGGGTTCCTGAAGATCTGTTCATGTCTGAATTCGAAACGGTATATGAAGTCGCAGATATTTACTACGTGCTGGAATTCATCGACGTAAATGGCACGGTCGTTTCGGGCTATCCTGTGGAAAATGTGCCTCTCGGTTTCAACCTTTATTCTAACAATATGACCTGGGCCTTTGAACATGTCAGGGACACAGGCCAGGTTTATATATCCGAACCTGTGAGCACGATGGAGGGTATTTTTGGAGCTTATGCATGGGTCCCTGTATTTGAGAACGGACAGTTCAGGGGTTCTATCCTCGGGATCGTTTCGGATGAGAATATCATAAAGCAATTTGAAACAACCTCAGACAGCAGTAATTATGTCTATATTGTGAATGATAAAGGCATGATACTCTACGACCAGTCCGCCACTTATGAGAAAGGCACAAATTATCTTGACCATACGGATAAGAATGACACCGATCGTCTGCATATCCTTGATGCGCAGATGAGGGGAATGATGGGCAATGGTAAATACTGGCAGGAAACTCCGGATGGCAGTGAATATGTGCTGGTTTCCTATTCTCCTGTAAACTGGTACAACCAGCGGTGGTCCGTGGGACTCACCAGTCCGGGTGATGCTGTTGATGATATTATTCTCTCTGTCTATGTGAAACTGTTCACCGTTGCAGCTGTCTCTGTGCTTTTCATCCTGTTTGTGAGTTCCCAGGTATATATCATTCTTCTTAACTGGAATAAGACTCTTGAGAGGGAAGTTGAGAAAAAGACCCGCGAACTTCAGGAGTCTAATGAATCACTGACTGCTGTGAATATAAAGCTCAAGGAGCTTGACGGGTTGAAGAATGAGTTCCTGTCCATGGTCTCGCATGAGCTCAAAACTCCCCTGACTGCCATGAAGACTTCAAGTGAGTTCCTGCTGGAGGACAGGTGCGACCCTGCTGTCAGGAATCAATTGCTTGCACTCATAGTACGCAATGTTGACAGGCAGGCAAGACTTGTCGATGATCTGCTGGATATTTCCAGGATCGAATCCAACAGGATGAAATTCAATATGGAACCTGTGAGCCTGCAGGAGGTTCTGGACCATTCCATTGAGAACATCCACCGTTTATCTGAGAGCAAAGGAGTTGCCCTCGGAGTAGATATACCCCGGTCCCTTCCGGCAGTCCTTGCGGATCGGGATAAGCTCATCCAGATATTTGTCAATCTGCTGAACAACGCTGTCAAGTTCACTCAAAGAGCCGGGAGTGTAACTGTTCTTGCACAAGAGTCCGGTGATAACATCGAAGTAATTGTCAGCGATACGGGTATAGGCATTGATCCGTCCCATGCGGAACATATATTCGATAAGTTCTACCAGATAGACAGCACATCAACCCGCACTGCAGGGGGCTGTGGTCTTGGTCTTGCAATCACAAAAGGTCTGGTTGAAGGTATGAATGGCTCGATAAGGGTTGAAAGTGAGCCTGGTATAGGCAGCAGATTCATCGTCACGCTGAAGAAGGCAGGGATTTAAAATCCACTATTAATGTCAGAATTATTTAATTTAAGAGGTGTAACATGTTAGTAACAACAACCGATGGGATAGAAGGTAAAGAACTGGAAATACTTGGCGTAGTTTTTGGAAATACTGTCCGCGCCAAACATATAGGAAGCGATATTGCAGCAGGCCTGAAGAATATAATAGGGGGAGAACTTAAAGGCTATTCAGATATGCTTTCCCAGGCCAGGAAAGAGTCTTATGACCGGATGGTGGAGGAAGCCAGGAAGATGGGCGCTGATGCAGTTGTGAATGTAAGGTTCACGACATCACAGACCATGGCAGGAGCCGCCGAGCTGCTAGCCTATGGAACAGCTGTTAAGATAAGGAAAGGGTGAACTCCTTTTTCTTTAAGTCCTTGTATTGGGAAGGGGGCTAAACAATTCAATGTCCACTGTGCCCTTTAACATCTGTTAACAGGGATAATGAATGTGAAAGTACTCCCTTTCCCCGGTTCACTTTCCAGTTGTATGCTACCTCCAAGCATTTCCACAAACTCTTTTGCAATGTATAGCCCAAGCCCGACTCCGTCAAAATTCCTTGTAAGGGATGAGTCGATCTGGGAAAAAGGTTTGAACAGCTTGCTCTGGTCCTCTGTGGAGATGCCGATGCCCGTATCTTCAACAATGACTGTCAGGTTTCCTTCATTTATTGAAGTGAACTTTACGCTGACCTTGCCTTCCTCCTGAGTGAATTTAACCGCATTGCTGATAAGGTCATAAAGAATTGTTTTGAATTTACTTTCGTCGGAATATATCTTTCTTATCTCCGTTTCCAAAATAATATGCAGGTCGATATTTTTCTTTTTTGCCAGTGGCATTGCAGAAGCTTCTATGTTCTTGATAACAGGTAGGAGAAGGAACTCTTTTTTCTCCGTTTTAATCTTTCCCTGATCAATCTGGGAGTGCTCTATAACAGCGTTAATGAGCATCAACAGCCGTCCTCCGCTTCTGCTGACAATGTCCATGCATCTCTTCTGTTCGGTATTAAGAGGCCCAAGGTCACCTTTACAAAGAATGTCAGAATAGCCTATGATATGGTTGAGAGGAGTTCTCAGTTCATGGCTCATGGTAGTTATAAAATCCTTTTTCATCTGGACAGCATTGTCTGAAAGGGTTTTTGCCATCAAAAGTGCTTTTATAGATTTTTTCCTGTCAGTTATATCGTTACCTGAAGCCAGTAGTCCCTGTATGTTTGCGCTATCGTCCTTGAGCAGTATATTGTTCCATTCAAATGTCCTTATCTCCATATCCTTTGTCTGGACGGGTGATTCAAAACATGCATTTAGGGTTGTTTCTTTTTCCATTAATTTCCGGTATTCTTCTCTTGCGTTTTCCCTGATATCTTCCGGCAGGATCGCATTGAAAAAGTTCTTCCCTACAAGCTCGCTTTCATCGTATCCAAGGATCTCACAACCTTTTTTGTTTATCAGTATGATGCGTCCATCCCTGTCTGTCGCAAGTATGCTGACGGCTACAACATCAAGGTACTTTTGGGCTTTATCCCTTTCTTTGCGAAGATTCATTTCAACTTGCTTGAGTTGGGCGATATCTACCATCAGGCCGTTTATACCTGTAACTTTTCCATCGTGTATTATGGGACGGGATGTAGTATGCACATAGCTGATGTCTCCTGATCTTTTCATGACACGGAACATGTAGGGTTTTCTCTCACCGGCGATAGTCCTCTTAATGTCTTCCAGGAGCCCGGGAAGGTCCTCCGGATGCACATACCGTGTATATGGTGTCCCAATGACTTCTTCCTTTTTATAGCCGGTCATATTTTCAATGGCAGAATTTAGATAAGTGAATATACCTTCGTTGTCAATACTAAAAACTACGTCATTAAGATTCTCCAGGCGCTCCTTGTAGAAATCCTGGGTTTTGGCAAGCTCTTTTTTCGTAATATCGAGCTCTTCGCTAAGCTGCCGGACTCTTGATCGGAGATATGCATTTGTTCGTTTCTCATTTGTATTTTCTTTATTCAGGGTAGTATTTTTAGTATTCATATCTATGAAAAATCCATATTGTCTGTTTATATATTTATATAATTTTGAAGTACTTAAGTTTTGTGAGAATTCTACAAATTGTTTATTACATAAGCAGAGTTAACCATTCTTGCAGAAATGTTAACTTATGAGTTTGTCTGTGTGTTTATTTTTGGACACGGGCTAAATTTTATCTCATATCGCAGATTCACTTTTAAACTATGAGGGACATAATCAACTATTATACAAAAAACACTTTGTATAAATGGGGAGTAAATATGGGGTTAGATGAAATAATCAAAGAAATAACTCACGAAACTGAGTGCATAGTGAATACCAAGACATTGATAGGTGAACCCACTACATTTGAAGGGAAGACCATAATGCCGATCATGAAAGTCTCTGCAGGCTTTGGGAGTGCAGGCGGGGAGAATCATCAGGAAAGCGGCCAGAAAGGGTACGCTGGCGGAGGATATGCCGGGGTCAATATGGAACCCATTGGTTTTGTCGTGATCTCTGAAGAAGATGTCCGTCTGCTTACATTGTCAGGGAGAAGCAGTTTCAATAGTATTATCGATGTGATCCCGGAACTGGCAAGCAGACTGCCTTATGCCGCATCCAGGGTAAAGGAAGCTGGCACCCACATGGCCGAGGATGTTAATAAAAAGATCCGGGAAAGGCGGGAGAAGCGGTCTGAGGAAGGAAAAAGCTCGATGACCGAGAGGGTCAAAGAGGGCGCAGAAAAGATAAGCCAGAGAGTGAGGGATATGCAGCCTGAGGAAGGCTCGATGGCTGAAAAGGTCAGGCATGGTGCTGAAGAGATAAGTAAAAAAGCAAAAGACCTGAGAGGAAAGGCTGAAGGTGAGTCTGAAAGCGAAAGCAGTCAGCCATTTGGTGAGAAAGAACTCTCTGAAGAGAACAAGCAGGCCTTTGGAAGCCGATCAATGGAAGAAGGTGGCTCAGGTGGAAGCAGCCAGTCCTTCGGTGGCAGGGGAGGAGCATAAACTCCCCTCGCCAACTTATCCTGTTTCGAAGTGCACTTTTTATCGGTTTATGTTTTAGTGATAACCGTTTTCTTTTCAATTAACATTAACAATATCATTAGTGATTATATCAGTAAGCTAATATTAGCTTAATAATCTATAAATAGGAAAAAGAACCTCCCTTCTCTGGAGGAGCGGAGTTGGCGTAAGGTATTCATTTATCTTCATAATATTCTCCGGAAAAATACTCCAAAAAGTCGATTATATTTGCAATGGGGCACACTTGAATGAGTAAAACACCACTTCAAGCAGTAATTGCATCGAAAGAAAGCAGGTCTTTACTTTTATTTCTGGATGAATGTCCAACTGGTCTTGATGGGCTTACAATATCCATGGGAACGACTAAAGAACAACTTAACTCTGTCATTGGAATGCTTGAAGAGTGTTGTCTCATAGCAGGGGAAAACGGGATTTACAGGCTGACTCGTATCGGGGAGTTAATTGCAGGGGAATTGAAACTTCTTTTGGATTTTGAGGAATTTATTAATACTGCTGAAAGTTACTGGCTGGACCGGAAACTGGATTTTATCCCTCCTTCTTTGCTGAAAAAGCTGCATGAAGTTAATTCATGTACTGTGATACAACCTCGTTTTTCAGATATCTACGACTATAACAAAGAGGCTCATGAAGCATCTACATGCTCAAAATCATTCGGCATGGTCGCGGCCAGTCTTCACCCTAGTTTTCCTGACCTGTTCGGGGATATGATAAACAATGGAGTGAACCTGTCATTGATCTTTGATCCCTTCCTCCTTGAAAAAGTCAAGAGGGATAACTATGACGAACTGCAAAAGCTCGTAAATGACAGGCAGGTTGCACTTTATCTATATCCACAAAAGATGCATTTCGTATCATTTAAAGTAAATGACACATGTATTGTACTGAAGCTGCTGACTAAAAATGATACTTATGACCACAAACAGCTGATCTGTCAAAGTCCTGGTTCAGTGGAATGGGGAAAAGAGCTCTTTAACTATTACCTGCAGGATTCCATGCTATTAACTGAGATTTAAGATGTCCTGTTCCACTTCCAAAGCATCAGGAAAAAGCAAGTAGCAATATCAGATGTAGTTATTATTTATACGCCGAGGTTGGGATTTGAACCCAAGCACTCTTTTCAGAGAAACCGGTCTCGAGCCGGTCGCGTTTGGACTCCGGGGCCGCTTTGCCGTCGGATTAGTCCGCTCTGCCACCTCGGCACGCAGTGTTTGAAGGCTGTTATATATTATATAGGTATCGAGCTTTCATAAGCTGAAAATCAGAAATCAAACAGGGAGCTCTGGCTCTTTTTGCTTCCTTTGCCATCATCTTCTTTTCCTGCTGTCATGGCTGTGCCCATATCCGGAGGTAGTTCGATATGTCCATACTGGCCGCCGCCTCCCGGATGGAGAATGACCTTCTCTTCTCTGAAAGCAATTATGGCATCAACGATTCTCTTATCCACGAAGTCCATGTCTTGTGGCTGTGTATGGAGGAGTACCTGCAGCTCGTCTGTGAACCTGCCAAGAAGTGTGTTCCATGCATCCTGCACTCCTTTGGTATTGATACTGGCATGTCCAAGAGCCATCATGATGATCTCAGAGAGAGGCATCAGATGCACATACGGAGGCCTGTGGTCAGGATGGATGGGTCGCGGAAGGTCTGCAAGCTCATTGACCCTGTCATATACTCCTTTCTTGATACGCCCTCCGCAAACGCTGCATTTCCATTTGCTTGAAACGCTCTTTTCCAGTGAGTAGTGGGTGAAGCATTTGATGCAGGCAGACTCGTTATACTTTCCCTCCTGGGGATAGAATCCTACGTTCATTATGACCCGGTAATTGTCCTGTCTGAGGATTGCTTTCCTGAGCCCTTCAAAAGACATGTCAGGAACTTCCATCCTGTTGAATTCTCTTGCAAGCTTGTTGGAAACAGGGGAATGCGCATCGGAATTAGTAAGGAAGGTCAACCTGTGGAGTTCGCTTATGCGGTCTGCATAGTCACTGTCTGCGCTCAGGCCAAGTTCCAGGAACGATACATAATCAGTCATGTCTCCATAACAGCTTTTCAGGGAATCATGGTAAGCATACATTGCAGTCCAGGGGGTAAAGGCATGACAGGGTCCGATCAGAGCTCCGATGTCCCTGGCTATCTCAGCTATCTCTGCCCCGTTAAGGCGAACAGTGGGGCGCCCGTCAGAAGAAAGGTTGCCGTGCCTGGCCATTTTTTCTGCAAGCTCTTGAGCTTTGGATATGGAAGGAAGTATCAAAAGATGATGGACACGGTGATTGTCCTCGATCTCTGTTGTAAGTGTAAAAGTAGTTTTTCCCAGGGCAATGTTCTCATCATCGACCGTAGCATCCCTTATCTCTTTCATCCATTGGGGGTGTATGCAGTCCCCGGTCGCGACCAGATCTATGCCTTTTTTTGCAGCCTCTTGTGCTATGGTTGGGAGGTCCATTTTGCCTGAACAGGCCATTGAGTACTTAGAATGCAGATGGAGATCTGCGTTGATGATCATCAAACCTCTTCAACCGATGTATCGCAGATCCTCGTCCCTTATTGTGGCTTGTGGTATAGTCGGCTGCTGTTGTTGCTGCTCGACCTCCTTAAGCCTTGCAACAATCTTCTCCATTTCCTTTGCCCTTTCTTCAAGAGGACCTTCATCTATCTCTATCGTAAATAACTTGCATATGACCTTTAGAAGTGATTGTGCACTCTTGGGATCTACAAGGTATCCGGAAGTAAGCCCCATCAGGCATGCAGCATCCATTTTCCTGAATTTGCTCAATCCAAGGAGCAGACCGGAAGCGCCTATGATGCCTCCGCCGGGTTCGTTCTCTCTGAATACCACTCCTGATCTCTGCAGCTCTTCTTTAAGGTCAGGATTATTAACTGCTCCGAGAACCTCTTCAGAATATGTCAGTTGCCCCGTAGGGAAACCGCCAAGAGTGTATATCCTTTTGACTCCTAACTCTTCTGCAATGTCAAGATACAGATCGCAAAGCTGGTAGTGTCCTTCGGCTGTGGCACTCTGGTGATCGCCTACCAGGATAAGGATATCCGATTCATCTGTACTGCAGATATACATCTCATTGTTGACCAGGTGAGCTTCGCTGTTCTCGTCAACAAGGACCTGCGGAGGAAAATGATGTGAGTATATCTCGATCACTTTCTCGGCATCGAGCTCTTCAATAATGTGCTCAGCAACCAGCTTTCCAACATGACCCACACCCGGGAGGCCTACAAGGAATATTGGTTCTCTCAGTTGAAGCTCATCCTTCAGTCGAATTACTTTTATCTCCTGCATATCTCATCCTTCCTTGCCAATCTGCGATATTTCCCGTATGGATCCTTTGGAGAGAATTTTGCAGGACTGGGGTCCACAGCTATTGATCCGCAAGCAGGACACGTTCCCTCGAGAGTATACCTTCCGCAGTTCTTACACCTGTAGATCTTCAGTCCCAAAAGAACATCACGCCTTTACTGTGTCGTTATGCCTGTGGAATTCTCCCTTTCCGCCAAGCTCTTCGATAGTAGTGACAGCCATTGTTGCAGCTCTCTTCAACACGGCCTCAGCCTTCTTATAGTCTGGCGCTATCACTTTGATACGGTATCTGGGTGCACCTGTGTAAGTGATGTCCAGCCTCACGTTCTCTTCCTCGATAGCATTAGCCGCCATAAGAGCTTCCTTTATGATGTCTATTCCTTCAGGAAGGATGGATGTCAGGTCAACATATCCTGCAATATCTACATAAGGCAGTTTTATGTTGTTCTGGGCTATCTGGACTATACTGGCAACAAGCTTCTTCTTCAGCTTGATCTCGTTGAATGCGTTGGCACCGATCATTGCAGCTTCTTCAAAAGCTGAGTAAAGAGTGCCGAAATTTTCTGTCAGCTTCTGAGCAGCCTTCTGCATCTCATCTTCACTAGTGCCGGTTTCCTCTGCCACAAACTGAAGCCACTTAGTTGCTTTCTGCTCGCTCTTCCATTCCTGGATCTTTGCGCGCTTCTGATGCTCGTTAACATCTTTAAGGGAAAGGTCGATGTGACGACGGGATGAGTCCACATTGAGAACTTTGCAGACTATCTTTTGCCCTTCTCTCACATGGTCCCGTACGTACTTGACCCACCCGGCCTTGATTTCGGAGATATGGATGAAACCTTCTTTCCCATCGTACTCTTCAAGTGTCGTATACGCACCGAAGTCAGTTACATCCTTTACGGTACAGACAACGAAATCTCCGATCTCTGGCCAATTGTTCTGTTCCATTATGGACCCCTTTATTCAAGGACTTCAAGGATATGTGTCGTTATCGTGGATTTGCCGCCTGTTGGCTCTGCAAGTGTCCTTCCGCAGACAAGGCATGTGACCTTTCGGCTTGCACTGCCGAAGATGACCTGCTCGTTCTCGCAGTCGTTGCACTTTACACGTAAGAATCTGCTCTTGGGTTTGTTCATTTAAATCACTCCGCGAATTCGAACTTCTTTGCTCTGAAACATGGTCTCTGGTGTGCTTTGTTGCACTCAGTGCACTTGTACTTGAGCCATATCCTCTTGGTGGGTTTGTCTCCACCAGGGACCTTTGAGAATTTACCGGTGTTACCGATACCTGTCTGGCGCTTCTTCTGCCTTGCAATATGTGTCAAAGACGATGCTTTTCCCTTCTTCACTCTTTCCACAACTACCTCAGTGTGTTTCTTGCATGAAGGGCAATATGTTCTGACTCTCTTCGGGATCTTCATTATCTACACCTTAAATAAGTTTAAGTCAATTATCTGTGATAACCTGTGCTGCGTTGCGTTTAACGAGTCCCTTTGCATTAAGGGCAGGTAAAACAACAACGTCTTCTGCACACAATGTATAATTGCGATTATCCATAGCCTTGAAAGTAGGCACGTTTTCCAGTATTCGCACAACAACGAATTCCTTATTTATATTACTTTTGGCTATGTCGTCTTTCTCTTCAGTTTCCGGGGCAACATCTGTAGTAGCAATTTCTGTCCTTGGAATGGTCAATGGAACTGTATCTTGTCCTTTTAAAGTATTGGCCGCCCGGTTCTCCCTGTTTCTCGTACTCACTAAAGGGATATGTTCTTTTCCCTTCTCGCCTGCAGGAGATATGTGCGGGTTGATCACTGGCTCGAGCATTTCCCTGCGGGCATTGTTGATTGCAGAAAGGACAGCTTCATAAACCTGTTTCTCCTGCGGAAGTAGTTTTCCCATGTCCTGTATGGTCGATTTGCTGGAAAAAGCATTGGTTGTGGCGCTGCCAATGATCTTTTTTATGCGGCGCATGAAAATAAGCTCAACGGCGGTTGTGGCGTTCTGGAGTTCGTCCTCCAGTATCTTTGCCTCCACTGAGCGCGGGTTCCTAAGCTGGGCTATCTCCTCTTCAAGTTCCGTTATGTACTCTTCCACCTTATGGTAAAAATCAGCATTTACTGACTTCAGTGAAGAGCTCCTCTCTTCTCTGAGAGTGTCGGTAAGCTCAGTGCGATCCATATTCCGCCACACCTCTGCATATCAGGTACACTGCCGCATACTCCGGAACTTCCTGCAAGCCTTCCTCGACCATAAGGTCCTTTCCTTTCATCTGCACAGCAAAAGGCTTGATTGCTTTTATCTTTACCGATTTATCCCCGAAAACAACGGCATCGTTAAGGGGCTCGAACATCTCCAGTTCGTCTATCCTGAGCGCTGTGACCTTCATCCCCGATTTTCCGTGAAGGGAACCCGGCAGGCGTATCAGACGCTTTATATCTGCGGTGACAGGCTCGTCGACGCATGCCGCCATCTGGCTGATACCATGACTGACAATTGTTTCAAGCACACCCTTCCTGATGTTTCTCAGTGCGTCAATGTTCCCTCTTTTCAGGGCGGCGACTTTGTGTTCATCCTTAAACACATCTATCAGGTTACCTGCGGTTTTTTCTCCGATGCCTTTGAAACCTGTCAGTATCTCCATTGCATTGGGACTTTTTGCCAGGGACGATAGATATGATATGAGATATCTGTTAATCCTGCTGCTCCACCCGCCATCGTCCTCTGCAACGAACATTGACATTTTTGCCGACTCTGTACCCGCATCCCCTGATATCTCCTTCGTAGTAAAGATGCGCTCAAGATCCAGACCCTTCGAACTGACATAATCAACTATTTCCCGTCTCTCCGGGCTTTCCAGTGAGAGTACCGAAGGGTCACTGATATGGAAGTGATAACCCCTTCCTCCGGAGAACACTGCATGTACGGCGCTCTCATCAAAGCCAAAATCAGTGATAAGAAAGTCGAGCAGCTTAAGAGTTTCCTTTTTTCCCTTCTCAAGCATGTCGCCGTAGGAGTTTATCTTGCCGGGAAGGTGGTCTGAGTCTATGTCGAATATCAGGTCAGCTTTGAGCCAGTTTTTTTCTTTCATTTTTGGGGCACCAGGATATTCGTAGTAGGCCACGGAGTAATATGCATGGGCAGGGGCCATTCCCCGGAGGTAATCATATAATTCTCCCTCTGACCCGAAATCCCTGTGGCGCTTCATGAAAACGTCGTCGGCGCTGCCAAACTCAAGGAATCCCCATTCCCTTGAGGTGAACTCAGGCGGCAGTGTGAGCTGTGCCGTTGAATAGTAGTCCTGGAATTTCGATACAATAAAAGCCCGTGTTCTCTCATCCATATGTGCAGGTTTCTCCGGAAGTCTTACATTTTTTGAATAGTCTTAATTGATTTAATCCGTCGTGAACTACCTCCCGTTAAAACGGGAGGCTTCCTACTTCGTTCTTCTGACTTCTTTCAGTAAGTCCATAGGCTCTTTCCGCAGTTCCTGCGGTGTTTAAGTTATTCAATGCGATTTTCTTAATGTTGATGCTTGCATTTTTGTCTCGATCATGCAACGTTTTGCAGGAAGGACATTCCCATTCCCGGATATCAAGAGTTAATTCCTTGAACTTGTATCCGCAAACATTACACAATTTTGATGATGCATCGAACCTGCCAATTTTCAGGATAGTTTTACCGAACCATTCTGCTTTATAGGTTAACTTGTTAATGAATCCAGACCAACCTACATCACTGATACTTTGAGCTAAACAATGATTTTTGATCATTCCTTTTACATTCAGATCTTCAATAGCAAGAGCTTGGTTTTCGCGAATAATCATTGCTGAGACCTTATGCTGGAAATCATTTCTCTGGTTGGCTATTAACTGATGGTGTTTTGCAAGTCTGGCAACAGCTTTTTTCCTGTTCTTCGAACCTTTTTGTTTTCTGGATACATTCCTCTGTAATTTGACGAGTTTTTTCAATGACCTTTTCAGGAACTTAGGATTTTCAATTACTTCTCCAGTTGAAAGAGTAGCAAAGGATTTGATTCCTACATCAATTCCAACGGTTGTTTCCTCCGTAAAAGATTCAGGTTCTGGATAAAGTTCATGGTCTTCAATCAGAATACTGACATGATACCTTCCAGCTGATGTCCTGGAAACAGTTAACGTCTTGAGAACCTTAAATTCCTTGTTTAATTTCTGATCAAGGATAATATCACCATTAATCTCTTTGGTTACAAGGTTATTCCCGATGAATTCCTTGCTCAGAAAATCACGATGAATAACAATCTTCATCCAGCCAATCTTTGGAAGGTATATCTGGGAAGTTGTCCGGTTGATCTGGTAATTTTGAGGAACCTGAAACGAAAAATGATTGCTTTTCTTATTTTTTCTGGTTGGATAGGAACCATTTCCTTCAAAGAAATTCTTGAATCCAGTCAACAAATTCCGGTTGGCTTGCTGTAATGATTGAGAATTGATATCATTCAACCATTGAAAATGTTCCTTGAGATTTGTCATGTTGTTATTCAAATCAACTTCAGTTAAACTGGTCCCGAACTTTTTATACATAAGGTTCTTGATGAACAAAGAACGGTTGTAAACGAATCGAACCGCACCAAAATGCTGCTCTAACAAAGTTCTTTGTTCCTTGTCAGGATAGATTCGGTATACATTGCCTTTTTTCATCAGAAATCACTTGGTTGAGAACTAATTACGTTGTAATATTATATGGTTACATGAGATATATGCTTTTTTTGTTTTGGGACGCAATTCATCCACCTTTTTCATTTCAAAGAGATGAAACTCCCATTAGATCTTTGATTTAATGCGAGTATGAATACTGGGTCTTCTTGCTCCAGTATGATAAAACTTATAGTCTTCATTCACGTTATAGTCCCCGATGAAGCAGGAAATGACAAGTGCAGATGTTGCTGCCCTGGTGTTTGAACTGAGTTCCGGAGAGAACTCTATCATCGATTCTAAGATAGGCAAGATCTACCAGCCTGTGGCCGGAGAGTTGCGTATTAATCTATTTGTTTACAATAAAGGCAAGGATAACCTTGTTATCGAGGCAGGCAAACGTGCCCACCTGAGCGAGCATATACGCCAGAGTCCTAAGATACCTCACTCTTTCCCGATGCTTCTGAGGAAGCATATCTTTGCGGGACGCATCACTTATGTGAGGCAGTATGATTTTGACAGGATCATGGAGTTTGGGATGGTTCGTGGAGGCGTGGAGACTGTGCTGGTTGCAGAGCTTTTCTCACCGGGCAACATAGTCTTGCTGGATTCGGAGCGCAAGATCATCCTTCCAATGAAACCTGTCACCTTCAAGGGCAGGAAGATACGCAGCGGAGAGGTCTACCAGTACCCGGAAGCCCAGCTAAGTCCGGTGGAAGCAGGTGAAAAGGACCTTGCGGATGTGTTCTCCTCCTCGGATGCAGATGTGGTGCGCACCATCGCTAACAGGTTCAATCTGGGTGGTGTCCTGGCCGAAGAGGTATGTTTCCGCGCCGGAATTGACAAGAAAACAGTCGCAAAGGACATGAATTCGGAAGGTATCGCAAGCATTGTACGTGCTCTCAGGGAACTCTTTTCCCCGCTCATTAAAGGCGAACTCAGTCCTTATATCGTTAAAAAGGAAATCAAGGGTGAGGTTCAGCCATTCGATGTAGCTCCTTTTGAGCTGAAGACACATGCAGGTCTTGAGAAGGAAGTCTTTCCTTCGTTCAACAAAGCGCTTGACGGCTTCTTCGGAAAAAGAGCTGCTGAAGAGGTCACAGAGGTTGTCGAGGCTGTCAAGAAGGAAAAGGTGGATGTATTTGAAAGGCGCCTGAGAAAGCAGGAAGAAGCTATAGGGAACTTCGGCAGGGAAGCGGAAAGGCATGTAGATGTCGCAGAGAAGATATACGCCCACTACCAGGTTATAGAAGAGGTGATCGGGGTCCTTGAGAAGGCACGTCAGAATGGCTACTCATGGGACGAGATCAAGTCCATTCTCAAAGGGGCAAAAGAAACTGTCCCTGCCGCAAAGAGCATAAGCAGTATCGATTCAGCCACCGGCAGGATAGTGCTTGACCTTGATGGCACTAAAGCAACCGTAGATATCAAGCTGACAATTCCCCAGAACGCCCAGTCATATTATGAGAAGGCTAAAAAGCTGACCCGGAAAAAAGAAGGCGCTATCAGGGCTATTGAGGACACCAAAGTTGCAATGCAGAAGAAAGAGAGGAAAGTTTCTGGCAACAAGCGTAAGGTGCACATGAAAAAGCACTGGTACGATCGTTTCAGGTGGTTCTATTCTTCCGAAGGGTTCCTTGTTGTCGGCGGAAGAGATGCAGAAACCAACGAAGAGCTTGTAAAGAAGTATATGGATAAGAGTGACGTAGTCTTCCACACCCAGGATCCGGGTGCACCCATGACAATAGTAAAAGCCCAGGGCAAGCCGGTGACCGAACAGACGCTCATGGAGGCGGCACAGTTCGTAGTGTCCTATTCCAGCGTATGGAAATCCGGACAGTTCAGCGGGGATTGCTACTGGGTATTGCCTGAGCAGGTATCAAAGACACCAGAATCGGGTGAATATGTGAAAAAGGGTGCTTTCATCATCCGCGGGGAACGCAACTATTTCCGCGATGTGCAGGTTGGTATGGCAGTGGCTCTGGAGCTTGGAGCGGAAACACGCGTAATAGGTGGCCCCGTATCTGCAGTCCGGCAGCATGGGCAGCATGTTATAGAACTGATCCCCGGCAAATTCAATCAGAACGATATCGCAAAAAAAGTATACAAGATGTATGTCGACACTCTGAAGGAGGTCAACTTCGTCAAGCAGATAGCTTCTCCTGACAGGATAGCCATGATGCTTCCGCCGGGAGAGTCCGACATTAAAGTATGATGTCCGGTATATTCCTATTTGATAGATCGATGATGTTTGTTTAATCTGGTATTCCTATGCGTGTCACAAACAGAAATCTAAGGGGCCGGGAAGGCGAAATATCTGTTACAGCTGAAACTCTTGATGACCTGTGGCACCTGAAGTATATAATAGAGAATGGCGACCTCGTCTTTTCCCTGACAAAAAGGAAGGCTGATACTGCAGCTGATAAGCTGAGGCCTGAGAAAGTGGAGAAGAAGAATGTCCGGCTTGGGCTTAGAGTTAATGGGCTTGAGTTCCACAGGTTCTCCAACAGGCTGAGAGTACATGGAGTCATCGAGCATGGAATGGATACCGGGCAGCATCACACATTCAATATTGAGGAAGGTACGAATCTCTCCATCATTAAAACCTGGAAAAAGGACCAGTTCGAGCGTATTGATGAAGCTGAGGCCGCTTCAAAGCGCCCGAGGGTGGTACTGGTAGCTGTTGAGGAAGGGGATGCGGATATCGGTCTTGTACGCCACTATGGCATAGAGGTGTACTCTCATATTTCCCAATCTTCCGGCAAGGGAGAGGTTTCTTTGCGGGATGTTTTCTTCCATGAGATAGTCGACCAGCTGGTACACGCAGCGCCAGGTTCTGAGGCAATAGTTGTTGCAGGTCCTGGATTTACGAAAGAGGACTTCATGAAGTACTTGCAGTCAAAGCAGCCGGAACTGGCTTCACGATCCCTTGTGGAAGACACTTCATCCATTGGCATGTCCGGCTTTCAGGAGGTTCTCAGAAGGGGCGCCGTGGACAGGATAACAGAAGAGTCACGTATAGCCCGCGAGTCTCTGCTAATGGAAGGACTGCTAAAGGAGATAGCCACATCCGGTAAAGTCGCTTATGGGATAGATGAAGTTAAAGTCGCTCAGGACTACGGATCCATTGATACTCTGCTCGTAGCCGATGAGTTCCTGCGTGAGGAAAGGGAAAAAGGCGATATTGATTCTTTCCTCCAGTCCGTTGAACATTCTCAGGGAAGGATAGTCATCTTCAGTACGATATTTGAGCCCGGGCACAAGCTTCTTGCACTCGGGGGCATTGCTGCACTCCTGCGATTCAAGATATGATCGATGATGTTCATCATGAATGCATTTTGAATAGTCGAACAAGGATTATCGCCTGAAAGGTCTCTTTTAGCAGTGCCTAGGGTATTCAAACTTAAGCAATTAATTGATTCTACTTAATAAACATTTCGGAGGGGTTGTGCGCAAATCATTCACAAGTGCTATCAAACGGTACCTTTTAATATATATATTTATATTATCATACTATTTTACTTTAAATTGGTATGCATTAGCTCTCCTTTTGCCAAATAATTCCTTAATATAAGTTTATATTAATTATGTAAGTATAATATGGTCTGGAATGCAAAATAATGCTTAAATGCTAACTTTACCTTTTCATCATAATCATAAATGATATATACTACTTTGCCAAAGTCCTTATCAGGAGGTGTAAATGGTAGCATTGGTGATAGATACTTAGCGATACTAATGAATGTGTTACAGTAATAATATTTACAGGTCGTTCTTTTTGGAGACCTTTGATGTCAGTTATATCGGGATTATTATAGATCCGGATTATCAATAGACGATAATAATTATCGAAAAATATGTTAGGGAAGTGATTAACTATGGATGGAGAAGTAATTATAAAAGACACAACCGCAAGCCCGGCACCACTAGGTTTCTTTGGTCTGGGATTTGCAGCTACATTCCTCGGATTATTGATCATGGGAATATTCGATGACGCTGTAATGGTAGTTTCAACAGCAATATTCCTGGGTGGTTTCGCTCAGTTGTTTGCCAGTATTGAACTCTGGAAGAAAGGTGACACTTTTGGTGCATCCGCATTCGGCGCATTTGCACTGTTCTGGTTCTCCTGGGCATTCATTCAGATAGCCACAACAATAGGTATATTTGGTGGCGTAATGCCTGCCATGAGCGCATCTGCAGGCTTCTGGTACCTTATAGTCTGGGGAATCATTGCAACTCTGCTGACAATCGTAACCTTTAAGATAGGCGTATGGCCAATAATAATAACTTTCATACTGCTGGACCTTACTTTCTTCAGCATTGCCCTTATTGGCGGAATGGTTGCTGGTATAATAACCCTTCTCCTTGGTCTTGCCTCACTCTACACGGCCGTTGCAATAATCATGACTGAAGTCGGTCATATGAAATGCCCAGGTCTGTGCCCGGCAGAGAAGTAAATAAGCGATTGAATTTCAATAGTTTAAAGCTACCATCACAGGTGGCTACTGACCTAGTAAAAGGCCGGTTTTCTTCCGGCCGACATTTTTTCTTTTAAGATTCTTTGTTTGACATTTGATGAATTTGGAAGACCTCTATCTGGTTTCTTATGCCTTTAACTGTCATATGATACTGAAAATGCTCTTCAGTTTATCTATGGGCATTGCATCATATAAAAAAGAATGTAGAGGCTGATAAATCCTTTACTCTAAATGCCCACGTAAGGGAAAGCTTCCCTGTGGATTCAATTACCCACACGATGTTGAAAGGAACCTTATGATCAAATGATCATCAGCCATTATATGGGAGGAAGTTGATGTTACGATCAGGCGATATCGAAGCGATCAAGGTTCATTACCTTGTTCCACACCGCTACAAAGTCGTTCAAAAACTTCTCATGGGAGTCCTCACATCCGTAGACTTCCGCCAGGGCCCGGAGCTGGGAGTTCGAACCGAAGATCAGGTCGACACGGGTACCGGTCCACTTGAGTTCGCCTGTTGCGCGATCACGACCCTCGAACACGTCTTTGTCTTCCGGGGTTGCCTTCCACTCCGTGCTCATGTCAAGCAGATTCACGAAAAAGTCATTGGTGAGCGTCTCCGGCTGCTTGGTGAAAACGCCGTGTTGGGACTGTCCGAAATTGGTATCCAGGACGCGCATACCGCCTATGAGAACTGTCATCTCAGGAGCGGTCAGTGTTAGCAGTTGTGCCCGGTCCACCAGCAGTTCCTCTGCCGATACAGCGTATTTGGCTTTCTGGTAGTTGCGGAA
>NZ_JAUXNK010000051.1 GCF_030682845.1 Methanolobus sp.
CTACCAGGCCGACCTGGTGATGACACCGGGTATGTTCATATCCCTCTCCATAGTAACGGCTCTCATTGCAACAGCTATTGTCTTTATTTTTTCAGTTATCCTCTTTCGCAACTCTTCAACGCCTCTCGTTTACATCGGGACCCTGACCGCCCTTACATTCGGCCTTACGATAAGTGGTTTTCCTTTTGTGCTGTACAATAAGATATCCGGCAAGAACATGAATATAGAACACGAACTCCCCTTTGCCCTGAGCTACATGTCCATCCTTGCAAGTGCCGGCTCCTCGCCCATGGATGTCGTGAGGACCGTAGCCATCGAGGACTACGGTGAGATATCCACCGAATTCGGTAAGGTCATGTATCGTGTGGACGTTCTGGGCGAGGATGGTGTCACTGCCATGAACCACCTTGTACGCAACACTTCTTCCGAATCCTTCAGGACGGTATGTATGGACCTTGCCAATGCCATGCAGGCGGGAGGAGGGCTTCGCACCTATCTCGAGATGAAATCCAAGGAACTCATGAACCTGCGTGGCAAGCTGCAGAGGGAGTTCGTGGATTCACTTGCAGTCTACGGGGAAGGCTACCTGAGCGGCGTTGTGATGAGCGTGGTGCTTGTGGTCCTCATGATCGTGGTCGGAAGCGCGCTGGGTATCGACCTGGGCCCCCTGACTCCCAGGCAGATGTTCAACTTCTTCGTGTACTTCGCACTGCCATTCATCAACATCGTATTCCTGATACTGCTCTGGATGAAATACTCAAGGAGCGTCCTATGAAGACAGACATATATCTCCAGGTGTTGAAACGCTATGCACAGATAGTGCGCATACGTTACAACATCAAACGGGAGTATCTGACCCTTGGGATCCCCGTATTTGCAGCACTGATGATAGTACTTGTCGCCATACTGGCCGGACACACACTCTTTCCCCCGGAAGGGCAAAGCAGTGCCGCGGTGAACAGTGAAGCCGCTGCAAAGCAGGCTGCCTATGAGGCCCTTGTTGCGGAAATGGAAGCATCTGAAGCTGCGGAGAGGGGTGAGCTCCCGGCATCCCAGGAAACAGAGCCGGTCACAGAGGAAAAAGATAAGTCAAAGGACGATCTTGACCACATAATCGTGTTTGCTACACTGGTGGCTATCATCCCCTTCTCCATCGATACGTTCCTCCAGAAAAAGAACCTGAAGAAAAGGGAGGTAGCATTCGGTGAGTTCCTGTACAAACTCTCTGAGCTCATGAGGGGAGGTATCGATCCCGTCAAAGGGGTGGTCACACTCTCAAGATCCAATCTGGGAGCCATAAGCAAAAGCGTTAAGGACGCTGCATCTTCAATGGTGTTGGGTCACTCGTTTGAGGATTCCATGCACAGGATGTCAGCTTCTATCGGAAGCAGGCTTGTTAACAAATATATCGATATCGTGGTCATGGCCGCCTACACCGGTGGAAATGTCGCAGACCTGCTTTTCCGTACATCCGAGGACATGAGGGCTGTCATAGGCATCGAAAGGGAAAAAGAGGCAAACCTGAAACAGTACATTATCATCTTTTACCTGGCTCAGGGCATAATCATAATGCTTACCAACATCCTTTCCACGTCCCTGCTCCCCATGATCCAGGGCGTAGGCTTGGAAATGCTGGGTGGTGCCGGCCTTTCAGACATCAATTTCGAGCGCGGCTTCTTCCACATGATCGTTCTCAACGCCTTCTTCGGTGGTCTCATCATTGGCCAGATCACTGAAGGCGAGATCAAACATGGTTTCAAGCATTCTGCGATCCTTATGGTCCTGAGCTATGTGGCAGTTGTAACCTTATTGCTCCCGGCCGGCATAGCCGGCACCTATACAATAACTGCTATGTCCGGTGATGCTCAGGAAACCATCGGCGGTCTTCCTTTACAGGAGCCTATAGTATTCAATGTCACTGACACTGATGGCAATCCTGTTCCAGGTACCTTTGTTAAGATGACGATAGAGCCCCAGGGTGTGATAACCAGTTCAATGACAAAAGAGGACGGAACCGTGGCTGTAACGCCGATTCCAGGGTCAGATAAAGGTACCTATATCGTAACAGCAACAGTAGGTGAATCAAGTGGTATTGCCACGATAATAGTAAATGATGAGTTTTAGGTGGATGAAAAGCTCATTCATCTTGGCTTTGCGCTTTGTTATTGGGAGTGGTTTCTAAATCGCCCACATTGCAGAGATCTTCGATATCCGGTAGGTGCTTCAGTTGAACATGTCGTAGGACGTGTCCTCACCGGATAGCAATTGCCGGCATCGGCCACATGATCCCGTCTTGGATGAGATCGTCAAAGTTATGGTCTTTAAAAATCTACTTTGATTTCTATATAGGTATATATCTATTAATAGGCCTACTAAAAAGATTGGTATAATCTCTATATATTATTCCTGCAATACTATAGAATAATCACATGGAGGGATAATATGAGAACATTTAAGACATGGACTAAAAGAAGTGATTTTGGATACATTGGCTCTGCCGTAGTTATGAACAATGATGAAGATGCTGACTATAGGCCCATTCTCCGTGGAGTGATCAATACCCGCTGCAACTATGATGGTTCCAAGATTGAAGGCAGTATGGAAGATTAGATCTCCTGTGTTCGATCGTTCATCCGGTTATCAGCACTCTGAAAACAACAATAATATCTTATCAGCAACCCTTTTTTCCTTTTTGTACGCTACTTTTGTGAAGTTCTAACTTTGATTCTGAAGATATTGTTATACCTTTATGGAAGGTCAGCCAACCCTTTCCCTGGTATCGACCATTATACCCTGGCCTGTTATGTTGTATGCCATCATCTTTTTTGGCGGGATGGTCGCTTTCATCTTTGGGATGTTGATATACCTGCTGATCTTGTCGGAGAAGTACTCTATCCTGAACTGGATTATGCCGTCCACCATGGACCTTACCACCTTTTCGGCGCGCTCCGGGAGAATTCCCATGTCAGTTGCCAGTACGAATGTGGTATTTGTGTCCCTGCTGATGGTAATAAGAGAATTAAGGGCTTGTGTCATGCTTTGCAGTTCCTCGTGGATGAACAGTGATGAGAAACTGTCGATTATGCAGATGTCAGCGTCTGTCATATTGCATAAAGGCATTTTATCCTTTCCGAAAAGAGTGCATAACTTGCGCCTGTTATAGCACAGGTCAAGCAACACAAAAGGGTCTGTGAAGTTACCCATGACCGTCAGGTTTTCCAGGTCCGTCCCCAGACCAAGAAATGATAGTTGTTCTCTTACATCTTTTTCCGAGCTTTTGGTTGATATATAATAAACGGTCTTTCCGATTTTCAGAGCCTCGGAAGTTATATTTCGGAAGAAGATGGTCTTTGCATCCCCAATATCCTCCTCGACCAGCAACACTACATGCTGGGGCACATCCGATAGTCCGAAATTTGTCAATACCATTGATTCCCTTAAAGTAATCATTGTTTAAATGGTTTTGGAACAAACTAAAAAAATAAATAAACTATAGGGTACTATATATATTATGTTAATAAAGTATATCATTTGGTATCTGCTTTTTCTCTTAGATGGCTGGTAAGGATATGAACACTTTCCTGCGGGATACCCGCGGGGTTTCAGTGATATTTGCAACACTACTATTGATATTGATCACTATTATCGCTGCTTCCGGCGTAGCTTTCATGGTATCCACCATGCAAAAGGATGCAATGGACCGCGAGAGCCACCAGGCGGCTGTGAAGAGTGAACAGCTCAAGATCGTCTCCATCAAGCCTTCAGGCAACGGAACTGCGTGGCAGTCCATAGACATGACCGTGCTCAACCTCAACACAGCCAACTCCTACATTTCTTCCATCAAGCTCAATGACGCTTATTTCCTGAACTTCAAGGCCTATGATGCTTCCGGAGATCACGATGTTTACCGCGATTACCCGGCAGTCTATAATGCAAAGAACAGGGTCATGATACCCGCCACCAAGGCCAAGACCATCCACCTCAACTTTTCCGATATCGTGGTAACAGGCTCAGAGACCATATTCGCCACCACAGGCTGGACCAACAATAGCGAAAATTATACCTATCGCCTGAAAATGCACCCATGGAAAGCCTATAATGGTGAAAGCTTCACTTATAACATGATCGATATAAATAATTCTACTGTATGCCCTCAAGGGGCCAACTTCACCATCTTCAACGAAAGCCAGACCATCACCTTCTTCGGGAATGATTCAGGAGGGAGTCTGGCAAACACGACCGATTATGAGATATCCTATACTATTGATTTCAGGTCCTACCTGGGAACGCCTCCCCTGGAAAAAGAGCCTTTGCAGATAGAGCTGATAACTTCCTACATTAATATCTTCAAGGGGCTGTTCACTCCCCCCATGCCGGTGGCTAATGTCCAGTTCAGGGTGGAGTATATAATGGATACGAATGGCACCCAGTCTCCTCGCAGTTACATGATACTGGATGCTTCCGACTCCAGGGACAACGATGGTTTCATCACCAGCTACAAATGGGCCTTGTGGAACGATAATGGAAATGAGGTCCTGTATGACTATAACCTCTCAGGCATGGTTGTCAGGCCGATGATAGATCCCTATTATCACCAGAACGTGACCATCGACCTTATGGTCACCGACGATAGGGGGATGACTGCAAAGCTCAGCCAGGTCTCGGGCAATCTTACAGTCCTTTCGTAACTATTTTTCGTAACTATTACTAAAAGAGGTTACAATAAATGTCCGAAAAAAGAAAGATTCAGCTGACAGGTGGGTCTACCTATATCGTGTCGCTCCCTATCATATGGGTCCGGCAGAATGGGCTGTCTCCGGGGGACACTGTTTCCCTTTCTGTAAAGTCTGACCGTTCACTTACTGTCACTGCGGATATCCCTCCTGAGGAAAAGATATGTCGCTCGGTCATAGAAATATATCTCTCCGGCGATCAGGAAGATGATTTCAGGATGCTTGTGTCAAATTATCTTGTGGGTTATGACATTATTAAAATAATTTCCCCAAACGGTTTTACGGCATCTGAAAGGAAATTCATGAGAGATGCTGCTCGCAAGCGCCTGATAGGTATTGAGATAGTTGAGGAAACGGGGACCGAACTTGTACTGCAGAGCCTTCTGAACTACCAGGAGATCACTATCCTCAAGTCCATGAACAGCATGGACCGGATAATCTCTTCTATGCTTGAGGATGCGTTGATCTCACTGGAGGAACATGACATTGAGCTGGCAAATGATGTCATCCGGAGGGATGATGATGTGGACAGGTTCTACCTGCTGACTGTAAGGCAGTTGAGAGCAGCCCTTGATGATCCCTTCATGGCACAGAAGATAGGCATTGTCCGGTCAAAGGACTGTCTGGGTTATCGGATCGTTACAAAAAGCATGGAGAACATAGGTGATCATGTCCAGAGGATCGCCACCAATGTAGTGGAGATGGATTGTCCTGTGGACCGCAATGATGAGATCTTCAGGCTTGGCAAAGTGGCACAGGCTTTGTTCAGGGATTCAGTAGAGGCAATGTCAGGAAAGGACCCTCAGTTTGCAAACACGATAATAAAGAACTCGAAGAAACTATCCAATATGGCTGCCCTTATCTGCAGCAGGGAATGCGGCCAGGACAGCAGTACAGGTGAGCATAAGAGGAATATCCTTGAGAGCCTCCAGAGCATCGCGGAATACATTGCTGATATTGCTGAGATCTCTATCAATATGGGCTCAAAGGAACTGAAGGATATGCCTCTATAAAAGGCCCCCTTCAAAGCAGCCCTACATATTCAAACAAGCTCACCCTGACCCAGATGACCATCATGTTGTTGATCACCAGCAACAGGCCAAGAAGGCTGATGCCAGTCTTTGAGAATGTCCACAGGAGCGGGGAAACCGGACCGGTGGGTGAATTGATAGTACGGTAGGCCCAGAACACGACTCCCAGTATTGCAATCTTCACAATTACAAGTGACCACATCCCGAATTCTGTCATAAGGCTTGCAAGGAACCCGTTCTGCTCGAATCCGAACCCGTTCTCTATTGCATGGAAAGTTGTCAGGGAATCACCGATGATGTACAGCAGGATGATGTATCTTATATCGTAGAGGAATTTGCCTATCTCTGATGTATTCAAGTGATTGGGACTAATATTTTCCGGGAGCATAATCAATGGATTGAATGCTCATTTATATCAGTAACATGTATGTAATTTTAAAAATAATGTTCATATAATAAAAATGAAGTATACAAAACCAGCGTACATCTGCGTGTTCAGAACGGAAACTGAAAAAAGGAACTAATTGCAGTTACATGTCATCGCTGGGAAAAAGAGGTCAAAAGCCGAAATCAGAGTTTCAGCTTTGACATCCTGTCCACTGCTTCGTTCATCCTTGGCACGGTCTGGGTAAGTGCAAAGCGGATGTATCCTTCACCATACTGGCCAAAGCCGACTCCCGGAGTTGCCACAATGCCTGCATTCTCAAGCAGAAGTTTTGAGAATCCCATGGAATCGTATCCTTCAGGCACAGGTGCCCACACGTAGAAAGTTGCCTTTGGTGGTTTCACATCAATGCCCATTTCGCTGAGCCCTTTGAGCAGCACATCCCTTCTTTCGGTATAGATATCATTCATGTCAGCAACACACTGCTGGGAGCTTGTGAGAGCTGTGATGCCTGCTCTCTGGATAGCATCAAAAGCTCCGGAATCGATATTTGATTTGACCTTCCCGAAACCGGCTATAAGGTCCTTGTTACCGACGGCAAACCCAAGGCGCCATCCGGTCATGTTGTAGGTCTTTGACATTGAATAGAGCTCGATGCTGATATCCATCGCACCGTCCACGCTCAGGAAGCTCGGGGACTGGTAACCGTCATACACCATCTCAGAGTAAGCGTTGTCATGGACAACCACAATGTTGTGCTCGCGGGCAAACTGCACTACCTCCTCGAAGAACTTCAGGTCAGCAGTTGCAGACGTAGGGTTGTTCGGGTAATTGATAAACATCAGTTTTGCCTTGCTGAGGGCATCTTTGGGTATTGCCTCAAGGTCCGGCAGGAAGTCATTTTCATCAAGGAGAGGCATTATGTGCTCTTTTCCGCCAGCAAACTGTGTGCCTATCTTATATACTGGGTATCCAGGGTCCGGGCAGAGCACTACATCCCCGGGATTAATGAAAGCAAGCGGGACATGCGCCACCCCTTCCTTTGAGCCTATGAGTGTAAGCGTTTCGGTAGCCGGGTCGATATCAAGTCCCCTGCTCTGTTTGCACCAGTCTGCTGCAGCTTTCCTGAATTCTATCATTCCGGTATAGGAAGGGTACTGGTGCGTGGAAGGGTCACGTACAGCTTCGCACATGGATTCCACAATGTGTGCGGGGGTTGGCTGGTCAGGGTCACCCACGCCGAGATCGATCACATCCACGCCTTTTGCTCTTACCTTTGCCTTTGCTTCATCGATGGCTGCGAACAAGTAGGGGGGCAGTCTGTTGATCCTGTCAGAATACATTTACTCACCTGGTTTTGGACATTTTAAGAAATAATACAATAAACACCCTCCCTATTGCTGACTACATATTTAAAAACATGCTCATGGATTGATTGGACCACAATATTCATGGTTCAACGAAATCTATTAATAAAGATAATATAAATATAGAGCATATAAAATTGGCATGGGTGTCTTCCATATATCCTGAAGAACTGGCTTCACTTAGAAAAAGGGAAAAAGAACTGGAGTGCATATACAATATCTCTTCCCTTTTTGATCTGCATATTCCTCTGCAGTCCCTGCTCAAAGGCATTGCACAGCGTATGCCATCAGCCTGCCAGTTCCCGGATATCGCCGCAGCCCGAATTACGATGGATAGCGACACCTACCAGACAGATAACTTCAAAGAAACCCCCTGGAAGATGTCAGAGAATATAATGGTCCATGGAGTAGTAAAAGGAAGTCTGCTGGTGGTCTATCTTGAGGAGCGACCTATCCTTGATGTCGGGCCGTTCCTGAAAGAAGAGAAAAGATTGATGGATGCTATCATTGCCCGTCTTGGCAAGGTTATTGAAAGAAAGGTTCTTGAAGAAGCTTTACTGGAATCTGAGAAAAGGCACAGGGTAATATTTGAATCATCTCCTCTTGGCATCTTCCTTGATCACAAAGGCATCATTACTCACTGTAACAGGAGCTTTTTAAGAATATTCCAGGTCCCGCGGGATAAGGCTATCGGAGCTGCAATAACTGATTTTGTGAACGATGAGCGGCTTGAAAAAGTGCTCGCGAGGTCTAATAAAGATATACTTCCTTATTATGAGAGCGAATACCCTGCGCAGATAGCAGGTAACCAGTTGTACCTGAGATCCTATTATGTTCCACACCGTCTTCTGGGCAATACAATTGACAGCGGGGTTTGCCTGATCGCCGATGTCACTAAGAATAAGCAGTCTGAAGATGCACTGCAGCAGCAGAAGGAATTGCTTACCAGCACATTCAATGCTCTCCAGGACCTTATTGTTGTGGTTGATCGTGACCTGCGGGTTGTTACAAGTAATTGGAAGAGCGAAAATATAGAATGTACGCAGGAAAATGAGGAGCATCCACATTGCTATAATTGTTTTATGCACCGGGATGCCCCGTGTGATCCGTGCTACGTTAAAGAGGTGTTCTCCTCAGGGAATGTTGCCGAGATTGAACAAACGGATGAGGTCGACGGGAAAGTCAGGGAATACCGTGCATTTCCTGTTTTTGATAAGAATAACAACATCATCATGGCAGTGGAGCATATTCGTGATATTACAGAGCGCAAAAGGACTGAAAAAGCCCTGCAAATGTCAACGGAAGAGCTTGAAAAAGCCTATGAAGAACTTAAGTCCCTTGACAAGCTCAAGGATGAGTTCCTTTCCAATCTCAGGCATGAGCTCAACACTCCCCTCACCACGATCAAAGGGTTTAGTGAATTGCTCCATGAAGGTACATTCGGTCCTTTGAACCAGGAGCAATCGCGTGCTATGGAAAAGGTTGTCAATAAGTCAAAGCGCCTCCAAAACCTGATCGACTCCCTCCTCTTTGCCAGCTCTTCTCAGGGAGGTAGGGTGCGGTATAAGTTTGAGAAGATCCTCCTGTCAGATTCCCTGTTGTCTGCGGTAGGTGAGTTATCTGAACAGGCTAAGGAGAAGAATATCCTGATAGAGGATGATTTCTCTTCCAGTAAATTGTTCACTTATGGGGATGCGGATTATCTCCCAAGGGCCTTTGCTAATATTGTGGACAATGCCATAAAGTTCACTCACAAGCAGGGAAAGATAAGCCTGTCAGCATACCGTGAAAATGGTGATGTCCATGTCGTGCTGAAAGATACGGGTATCGGAATCTCAGAAGAGGATATGCCAAAGCTCTTCCAGAAATTCCACCAGATAGACAGTTCCTCCACCAGGAGTTACGGAGGTAACGGCCTTGGATTATATGTCACCAAGGTTATCGTTGAGGACCATGGCGGTAAGATCTGGCTTGAAAGTGAAGAGGGAGCCGGGACAAAAGTGCATGTTACTCTCCCGGCCGCCGATTAATTATTCTGTTTTACTTTTCAGCCATTTCGAGTTCAGAATTGTTATCTTTTGACATGTCAATGTCCATAAGATCAGAGCTTTGTGGTAAACTGAGGTAGAAATCGTATGTATTGTCGATCTCCACAGTCCCCTCGATAATACTATATTCCAGGATGTGACCTCCGGCATCTTTGCTGTCTGTTATGAAATGCAGGTGGTATTCGGGCACATTGACTCCATTCATGTAGGAGGGCAGCCAGAAACCGACAATTGTTCCTTCTACATCAGTAAGCTCGAAAGTAGGCTGGTTCTTTGTAACCTCTGTCAGCCGGGGATACGGTTGTGTCTGCTTTGGAACGCTGCGTGTTTTCATATAGTCGAATGTTCCTGTGATCTTCACAGCGTACATTATATTCCTGTTGGGCATCAGTTCTTCAAGGTATTTTTCCACCTGCTCCTTGCCCATAGGCTCGCTGATGGACCCTTTCTCATCGGCTTCGAAGAAAGTGACAGCAGCAAAAGGGGTTGTCATGGAATC